>JAHYYD010000189.1 GCA_019425105.1 Actinomycetota bacterium | reverse complement strand
GTGGACGCCTTTGACTCTGTGCTTTGGGTTTCCTAAGTTGTGGTGAGGACTCAGGAGGTACGTCATGACAACACAGGGTCACCACGAGGCCACGCGCCCCTATCAGCTCGGCATCGATGTCGGCTCGACGACCGTGAAGGCCGTCGTCCTGGACGGCAACCGCCGACTCTTCTCCGACTACCGGCGCCACAACGCCGACGTGCGCGCATCCCTGGGGGCCCTCCTCGCCGACGTCGAGCGTGCCCTGCCCGGCGCGCGCGTCCACGCGGCCATTACCGGCTCCGGCGGCCTGACGACCGCCCGCGCCATGGGCATCCCCTTCGTCCAGGAGGTCATCGCGGGCACCGAGGCCACCCAGCGCCTCCACCCCGAGGTCGACGTCGTCATCGAGCTGGGCGGCGAGGACGCCAAGCTCACCTACCTGCACCCCACCCCCGAGCAGCGCATGAACGGCACCTGCGCGGGCGGCACCGGCGCGTTCATCGACCAGATGGCGACCCTCCTGCACACGGACGCCGCGGGCCTGGGCGAGATGGCGACCCGCCACACCCAGCTCTACCCGATCGCCTCGCGCTGCGGCGTCTTCGCCAAGTCTGACATCCAGCCCCTCATCAACCAGGGTGCCGCCCACGAGGACCTGGCCGCCTCCATCTTCAACGCCGTCGCCACCCAGACCATCGCGGGCCTGGCGTGCGGGCGCCCGATCCGAGGAACCGTCATGTTCCTCGGCGGCCCCCTGCACTTCCTGCCCGCCCTGCGCGAGGCCTACAAGGCCCTCCTGCCCAAGGCCGACGCCTTCGTCACCCCCGACGACGCCCAGCTGTACGTCGCGATCGGCGCCGCCCTCCTCGCGCAGAAGGAAGCCGCCAAGAAAGCGCGCCAGGCCGAGGAAGCGGGCGCGACCTCCGTCGAGACCCGCGGCGAGAAGCTCACCACCCTCATGGAGCGCCTCGCGGCCGCACCCGTGCAGGTCGAATCCCCGCGCATGGACCCGCTCTTCGCCACGCCGGAGGATCGCGAGGAGTTCATCGCCCGCCACAGCCTCGACGTCATCCCCAAGGCCAGCCTCGACGAGGCCGAGGGGCGCTGCTGGCTCGGCATCGACGCCGGCTCCACGACGATCAAGGCCGTCGTCATCGACTCCCAGGACCGCATCGTCTTCACCCACTACGCCTCCAACGAGGGCGACCCCGTGGCCGCGGCCGTCGACATCGTGCGCGCCGTGAGAAGCGCCCTGCCCGAGGGCTGCGAGATCGGCCGCTCGTGCGCGACCGGCTACGGCGAAGGCCTGGTCAAGGCCGCCCTGACCATGGACGAGGGCGAGATCGAGACGATGGCCCACTACCGGGCCGCCGAATTCATCTGCCCCGGCGTCACCTCCGTCATCGACATCGGCGGCCAGGACATGAAGTACCTGCGCATCCGCGATCACGCGGTGGACTCCATTTCCGTCAACGAGGCCTGCTCCTCGGGCTGCGGCTCCTTCCTGCAGACCTTCGCGCAGACGATGGGCACCGACGTGCGTTCCTTCGCGCGCATGGCCATGGAATCCGAATCCCCCGTGGACCTGGGCACCCGCTGCACGGTGTTCATGAACTCCTCCGTCAAGCAGGCGCAGAAGGAAGGCGCGGACGTGCGCGACATCAGCGCCGGCCTGTCCTACTCCGTCGTGCGCAACGCCCTCTATAAGGTCATTAAGCTCAAGGAACCCTCGGACCTGGGTGAACGCGTTGTCGTCCAGGGTGGCACCTTCCTCAACGACTCGGTGCTGCGCGCCTTCGAGCTGCTCACCGGCCGCGAGGTCGTGCGCCCCGACATCGCGGGCCTCATGGGCGCGTACGGTGCCGCCCTGACCGCGCGCATGCACGACACGGGGGAGGGGACCTCGTCCCTGGCCACGATCGAGGCCCTCGAGGGCTTCGCTGTGGACACGACCCGCAAGACCTGCCGCCTGTGCCAAAACCACTGCCAGATGACGATCTCGACGTTCTCCAACGGCGAGCGCCACGTGTCGGGCAACCGCTGCGAGCGCGGCGCCTCGCTGGAGCGCGTGCCCAAGAAATCGGAGCTGCCCAACCTCTACGACTGGAAGTACAAGCGGATCTTCGGCTACCGCCGCCTCACCGAAAAGAAGGCGTTCCGCGGCGACATCGGTATCCCGCGCGTGCTCGGCATGTACGAGAACTACCCGTTCTGGTTCACGATGCTCACCGCGCTGGGCTTCCGCGTCATGATCTCGGGCCGTTCCAACCACGACCTCTTCGAAACCGGCATGGAGTCCATCCCCTCGGAGAACGTGTGCTACCCGGCCAAGCTCGTCCACGGGCACATCGAATCCCTCCTGGACAAGGGCATCACGACGATCTTCTACCCCTGCGTCGACTTCGAACAGAAGCTTACCGAGTCAGAGAACTCCTACAACTGCCCCATCGTGGCGACCTACCCCGAGGTCATCCGCAACAACATGGAGCGCCTGCTCGAACCGGGCACGAAGTTCATCAGCCCCTTCGTCAACTTCGGTAACCGCGAGTACCTGCCCGCCCACCTGTCCAAGACCTTCAAGGAATACGGCTACGACATCCCCGTCGAAGAGATGAAGGCCGCGTTGGACAAGGCGTGGGAGGAGGACGCTGCCGTCAAGGCCGAGATCCGCGCGAAGGGCGTCGAAACCATCGAGTGGATGCGTGAACACGGCGTGCGCGGCATCGTGCTGGCGGGCCGCCCCTACCACCTCGACCCCGAGATCAACCACGGCATCCCCGAGGTCATCGTCGGCCTGGGCATGGCCGTCCTCACCGAGGATTCCATCATCGACGCGCGCCTCGAGCGCCCCCTGCGCGTCCTCGACCAGTGGTCCTACCATTCGCGCCTCTACGAGGCCGCCGCCCGCGTCGGCGACGAACCCGACCTCGAGATGGTCCAGCTCAACTCCTTCGGCTGCGGCGTCGACGCGATCACCGCCGACCAGGTCCAGGAGATCCTCGAGGGCCGCGGCGACGTGCACACCGTCCTCAAGATCGACGAGGTCTCCAACCTGGGTGCCGCGAAGATCCGCCTGCGTTCCCTCGACGCGGCGATCACCGAGCGCGCCACCCTCGCCTCCTCGATCGACGAGGCCGGGGCCGGCGACGGCGAGAACGGCGCGGATGGAGCGGGACTGGCCCCCGCCTCGTCCGTGGGCCTGGTGTCGGGGTCCGTCGACACCGCCACCCTGCGCGACCCCTCCGGGGACGCCGCCCGCGAGGAGGCGGCCGGGCACATCAAGCCGCGCACAGCCTTCACCGAAGAGATGCGCGAGGCCGGCTACGAGATCCTGGCCCCCCAGATGTCCCCGATCCACTTCCGCTTCCTCACCCCGCTGTTCGCCAGTGCGGGGCTGAAGGTGCGCGTTCTGGAGCACACGAGCCGCACCTCCATGGAAGTCGGCCTGAAGTACGTCAACAACGACTCCTGCTACCCGGCGATCGTCGTCATCGGCCAGCTCCTCGATGAGTTCATCTCCGGGCGCGCCGACCCCGACCGCACGGCCGTCGGCATCACGCAGACGGGCGGCATGTGCCGCGCCAGTAACTACGCGGCCCTGCTGCGTAAGGGCCTGCGCGACGCCGGATACCCGCAGGTGCCCGTCATCGCGCTGTCGGTCCAGGGCATCGAGGACAACCCCGGCTTCCACCTGGGGATCCCCCACATCCACAAGGCGATCCAGGCCTTCGTCATCGGCGACGCCATCCAGTCGATGCTACTGCGCGTGCGCCCCTACGAGGCCACGCCCGGCTCCGCGATGGAGCTGTACCGCACGTGGGACGCCTACGTGCAGGAGTGGATCACGTCGGGACGCGTGGCGGCCCTCGGCGGGCGCGTCTCCTACGGGAAGATCATCCGCGAGTGCGTGCGCGCCTTCGACGCCCTGCCCCTGCGCGACATCCCGCGCAAGCCGCGCGTCGGCCTGGTCGGCGAGATCCTCGTGAAGTTCCACCCCGACGCCAACAACCACGCCGTCGACGTCATCGAGGCCGAGGGCTGCGAGGCCGAACTGCCCGGCCTCATGCAGTTCTTCCACAACTCCGTCGCGACCGCCGCGTGGGACAAGGAGAACCTGGGTATCGACGGCAAGCAGCGCTACATCATGCCGATCGTGCTCTGGGCGCTCAAGAAGTACGAGAAGCCCGTGCACCGCGCCTTTGTGGCCACGAACGGCAAGTTCGAGGCGCACCGGCCCATCGAAGAGATGATCTCGCGCTCCCAGGACATTGCGCGCCTGGGCAACCAGGCCGGCGAAGGCTGGTACCTGACCGCCGAAATGGTCGACATGATCGAACACGGCTGCCCGAACATCATCTGCGCCCAGCCGTTTGCGTGCCTGCCGAACCACGTCGTCGGCAAGGGCATGTTCCGCGCGCTGCGCACCCGCTACCCCGAGGC
>JAHYYD010000188.1 GCA_019425105.1 Actinomycetota bacterium | reverse complement strand
TAGGTACGAGGCGAGAGGGACCCCACCCACGAGTCGAAGAGCTGCGCGGCGCTGGTGCCCGCCTCGACCTGAGAGGTGATGAAGTCGGCGCTCACGCGCGCGCACCAGCTCATGAGGGCGTCCCACGCGCCCGGGTCGGACGCCGCGAGCGCGCGCGCAGCCATGTGATCGCGCGAGGGACGCCCCTCGACCATGTACGCGGCCAGGGTGAAGGGGGCGCCGCCGAATCCAATGAGCGGTGTGGAGCCCAGCTCGCGGACCGCCGTCGCAACGCCATCGCGCACCGCCTGAGCCCCTTCGGCGCAGTCGCGCACGCGCCCGCTGGAATCCGTCCAGGACCCCTCCCCGTAACGATGACTCAGGAGTTCATCGATGCTCTCGCGCGTGCGATAGGGATGATCGAGGACCGGGCCGACACCCGACTCAATCTCGACACCCACACCGGCCAAGCGCAGGGGGACCATGATGTCCGAAAAGAAGATGCCCGCGTCCACGCCATGGCGTCGCACAGGCTGCACCGTCGCCTCGGCGGCCACGTCGGGGCGCAGGCAGGCCTCGAGCATGGGCAGGCCGACTTCCGCGCGCAGCTGGCGGTACTCCGGCAGGGAGCGTCCGGCCTGACGCATGAACCACACGGGGGTGGGCCCGCGTCGCCCGGTCAGGGCGGCGATCAGCGGGGGCTTCGTCATGTATCTCCCTTAATTTAATGATGTTTTCATGCGTTAATTCGCGCGTTTCCGTCTGCTTCCAGTCTAGTTCAAGACAATTTCTCACACGTCTTAAAAGCGTGGAATCACCTGTCTTTACGCGCATTTATCCGCGTGAGTGCGCCATTTATTTCGCCGACATTCCGAAATGACACGGCGTCACCAACATAAATAGCTTCGCTACTCTGCTCGCGCTACCCGCGTGCCCTTAAATGGACGCGTTGTGACTATTCATGTGCTCTCCGCGGACCACCGCTACACCCCCCTCGATGACATCGCCCGGCTCTCCAGCGCGGACGATCTGGGTCCTACCCTCACGCGCTCGCTGCCGAACGCGCGCGGAGTCATGGTCCTGCGCACCTGCAATCGCGTCACCATCTACGTCGATGCCCCGGCCTCGGCCGACCCCCACGCGCTCCAGGACGCGGTAGAGCGCGAACTCGCCACCGCCGCCCACGCCCCGCGCGCCGACGTACAGCTGCGGCACCTGTGGGGACGCGACGGCCTCGTCGATCTTTTCGCGACGGCATCCGGGCTGGAATCCATGGTTATCGGCGAGCGCGAGATCGCCGGGCAGATGCGCCGCGCCGCGCGCACCGCCTGGGAGGACGGAACCCTCAGCTGCGACCTGGGACGCGCCGCCGAACGGGCCTCGGCCACCTCGCGCCGCGTCGCCACCGAGACCGGACTGGCCGGGGCGGGCCGTTCGGTCGTCGCCGTCGGCCTCGACATGGCGGCCGCCCACCTGGGACCGTGGGAAGACACGCGCGTGCTCATCGTCGGCACGGGCGCCTACGCCGGTGCGACCGTCAGCGCCCTGAACGCGCTCGGCGCATCGGACGTGTCCGTCTACTCGACGTCCGGGCGCGCCCAAGAGTTTGCCCGAGGACGAGGCATCGGCTGGGTCGACCGCGCAGGCCTACCCTCTGCGCTGGAGCGCGCCGACCTAGTCGTGACATGCCGAGGGCTCGGAAGCCCCATCCTGACCCGCGACATGGCCGCTGCATCCGGGCCCACCGTGGTCCTGGACCTCGCGCTCATGCGCGACACCGAAAGCTCTGTCGCGTCACTGCCGAACGTGACGCTCATCGACCTGCCGACCATCCAGGCGTCGGTCCCGGCCGCCGATGCCGACGCACTTGAGCGCGCACGCGCCATCATCGACGAGGAGGTCTCATCCTTCGAACGCGGCCTCGGCGCACGCTCCATGGACCCCGTCGTGCGACACCTGCGCTCGCGCGTCTTCCGCATCGTCGAGGAGGAGATCGACCGCCTCGGCGACGCTCCCCTCTCGACCGAGGACGCGGCCCGTGCACTGCGCCACCTGGCGGCGCGCCTCATCCACAACCCGACCGTCATGGCGCGCCGGGCCGGCGAGGAAAGCCAGCAGGAACGCTACCTGGAGGCCCTCGGCGTGGTCCTCGGCATCGACGAGGCCTCCCTTATTACGGGGGACGACGTGGCCCCTCACGCTTTCTCGCCAGGTGATCACGGCCATTCCCGCGGCGGCGTCTGCCCACACGATGTTCATACACTGGGTGCATGAGCACCCAGAAGAACGATCCACGCGCACTCGCCCTCGGCGTCTCCTGCTACGTGATCTGGGGGTTCTTCCCCCTGTACTTCTCGCTGCTCTCCCCCGCCGGCGCCGTTGAGGTCATCGTCCACCGTGCGGTCTGGGGCCTGTTCTTCTGCGTGGTTGCGCTCGCTGTGACGGGGTCGCTCGGGAAGGTGCGCGCACTCATCGCGGATCGCGGAGCCCTGTGGCGCCTCGCGGTCGCGGGCGCGCTCATCGTCGTCAACTGGTCGGTGTACGTGTACGCGGTCCTCGCCGGCCATACGACTGATGCGGCGGTTGGATACTTCATCAACCCCCTCGTGACGGTCGCGCTGGGCCTCATCGTGCTGCGCGAGCGTGTCACCCCGATCCAGCAGGTGGCTCTGGCCCTCGGCGTCATCGCCGTCATCATTCTCGTCATCGGCCAGCGCGCGGTCCCCATCGTCTCCCTCACGCTCGCACTGACGTTCGGCCTGTATTCACTGGTGAAGAAGGACGTGGCCGCGCGCGTCGACCCGCTCGCGGGCATGGCGATCGAGACCGCGGCGGTCTCGCCCTTCCTGCTGGGCTACTACGCGTATCTGGTGGCCACGTCCTCCACATCCTTCCACGCCATCGCGTCTTCCGACGGCTCCGGGTTGTCGTGGCCCGTTCACCTGGCCCTCCTGGTGGGAGCGGGCGCGCTGACGATGATCCCGCTCATCATGTTCGCCTCGGCGGCAAGAGGCCTGACCCTGGGGACGATGGGCTTCCTGCAGTACCTGGGCCCGACCCTGCAGCTCCTCGTCGCCGTGTTCATCTTCCACGAGAGCGTGCCCGCATTCCGCTGGATCGCGATGGGCGTCGTGTGGGTGGCGCTGGCGTGCCTGAGCGCCGACTGGCTGGTCTCCTCCGTGCGCGCCAAGCGCCTGGCCCGGGCAGGTCACCAGGACTGATTCCGACGGGCACGCCGGGCGGTGGGGGCGGCTGCCATGGCGGGCCCCGGTACAAAACTCTCCCGGCACGGGGCTGGCATCATGTGCGACAAAGTTCGCCCAGCGCGGGGCCTTCACAGGCTCACCCGCGACAAAATTCGCCCAGCGCAGCCCCTACTACAGTGTTTTCGCGAAAAAACTCGCCCAGCACGCCACAAACCGCCGATTTTGGGCCATTTTTCGTGCGCTGGGCGAACTTTTTCGCGCATTCGCCCACCACCAGACCAAGCAGGGAGAACTTTGTACCGCACGCGGGGCCGGTGCCGGTACAAAACTCGCCTGGCGTATCCAGTTCGGCGGCCCACCCGGTACAAAACTCTCCCGGCACATTGGCCTGGCGGGCCCAACCGGTACAAAACTCTCCCAGCACACCCGAAACCGCCCTTTTTGACCAGTTTTACCCGAGCAGGGAGAACTTTGTACCGCTCCCACCAACAACAAGCCACGCAGGGAGAAGAAAGTCACGCACCAACACTCACCTCGCCCCACCAACGTGAACCTCCCCCAATTTCGCACGTAATTCGATTACATGAAATTTCAACAACACTCAGAAACGTTGAAATACCAACGATCACAATTCAAATCTTGAAGCATTCGCACGGGAATTACGTGCGAAATTGATGAATCTGGTGTGGAGGGGGCCGGTGGGTCCGGAGGGCACGGGCAGGCTTCGAGGCGCGGGGCCTGGTCGCGGTGCCGGTGGGCGGTGTCAGGCCCTGGCCGAGCTTCAAAACGACACACCAGCCAAAAGTCGCATGCAATTCGATTGGATGAAGTTTCAACAAAGTATGGAAACGTTGGAATTCCAACACTACAAATTCATAGTTTGAAAGAGTCGTGGGGGAATTGCATGCGAAATTGCTTGGCGGTGAGTGGTGAGCGCGCTAGCCACGCACAGCGACACAGCGCCGCCCGATTGGAGGCCGCCGCAGGGCCTGCAGAGCCTGGCCGCGGTGCCGGTGGGCGGCGGCAGGGCCAGGGCGGGCCTCGAGATCGACCACTCCGAGCGAAGCTCGCGTGTGGCGATCTCGCGGGCGGCCGGGCCCGACGGCGCCCGAAACACCTGCGGCACCACACGCAACAACATGCAGCGCCAACGGCGAGCGGGCAGCCAGGACACGCGGCGGCCAGGTAAACCAGCCCTTACTCTCCTCCGCCGCCAGGCTCGGGGCGTCCCGTGTAGTTGACGAAGCGCGCCATGTCGCCCTGGAAGAGGGCGGTGA
>JAHYYD010000187.1 GCA_019425105.1 Actinomycetota bacterium | reverse complement strand
GACCGGGTTGGCCGCGCTGTTGACACCAGTGATACGCCTTTTCGCAACACTTCCCAAACGTGGCGAGTTTTCGTTGCAATTCCAACGATACTCCTGGGGCATGACGGGGCTATTTTCGCATTCACACCGTCACTAATTACGCAAATAAATGCGGCATTTCCTTTGCGTAATTCGGGTAGGTGAGCCTGCGCTGCACCGGTATGGCACACCTACCCCGATGCACGTCAGGGCAAGGAAACGCCCGCGCCACCACAAGGCAGCGCGGGCGAATCCGACACAGAGCCGCTGGTCAGGAAGCGATCACTTCGCAGACCAGAAACGGACCACAATCGTGGTGCCATCGTCGGCCGGCTGCGAGCGCTCCAGGTCCGCAACATAGTTGTAGGAACCGGAGAAATCGGTCGTCGAGACGGGCAGGTACTCGGGCAGGTCGCCGAGCGTCACGTTGTAGACCCGCTTGCCGCCCTCCACGGAGTACTCCATGTCGGGGGTGATGGTCAGGCCATCCGCCTTGGACACCCAGTAGCGGTTGATCGTGCCGTCATTGCCGCGCTCGTCGCGCTGGTACCAGTAGAGGCTGTAGTTCTCAGACTCGGGAACGGTACGCACAACCTGGTCGCCCACGAGCACGTAGTTAACAACCTTCGCCTGCGCGGTGTCCATGGCCTCGTCGTCACGCTTGTTATCGCGCAGCGTGATGCCGCGAGCGGACAGGGCATCCTGACCCAGACCGAAGTCCGCGCGAATCTCCTCGGCGTAGGGGCGCACGATGAGATTGTCCGAAACCGTGACATTACGGATTTCGCCCTTCGCTTCCTGGAAATCAATCGCGCCGCGAGTCTTTCCATAGAAGTCATCCGTCGTACCGGAACGCACCAGCTTGTTGTGGGCGATCGTAATGCCCTGATCCGTGTTGAGGTCGAAGTTATGACCATCGAACACAGTGTTCAGGCGAATGCCCGCGCCGGAGAAGTTGTTGACAATGAGGTTGTCCTTGATGACGTGGGACTTGCCACCGAAGATGCCAATGCCCGAGGCTCGCCAGCCCAGTTCAACCGTGTTGCCAATGAAGGAGTTACCCTCGGCCACACGTGCCTCACTGTGCGAATACGTGTCGATGCTCGCCCAGGAAGCCAGACCATCGTCACCATTGCCACGCACGGAGGAGTTACGAACCGTGGAGTCCTTGGTGCCCTGCGCGAAGTTCACGCCATCGGCCAGGTTGTTACGGATGCGAGCGTTCTCAATGACCATGCCGTTGGTGTAGAGCATCTGGCTGGCGTCCACGTAGTCGCCCATCCAGAAGCCGCACTCGAAGTGCTCGACCCACACGTTAGCAACTCGGGTATTGTCACCGGCTTCACCGGAGAATCCCTTGTACTGAGCCTCCTGGTTGTAACGAGACTTCAGGTTCGAGGACATGGCGAAGTCGGTCAGCGTCTCTTTGCTCGCACCATGATTGAAGACGATGCCGCCACCCTTCGCCTGATCGGAGGTGAAGAAGATGTTGGTGTACCACAGGCCCGCGCCCTGGAAGGTCAGACCGGGGTGATTAATGCCAATCTTGCGGGAGAACTCCCAGGTCCCTGCGGGAATGTAGACCGTCTTGGACGCGGTGTTCGCAGCCGCGTCCATGGCGGCGGCGAGAGCCGCGTCGTCAGCAACGCCATCGCCGGGTCGCGCATTGTTGTAGTCGGCAATGCTCACGGCGCCTTCGGGGCGCTCGATGGCCGATGCGGCCTGCTCGAGCTCAATGAAGTCGATGCCGTAGGAGTTCTGATCGTCGCCAACCTTGACGATCTGAATATGATCACCCTTCTGGACCTGACGGCCGAGCAGAGTGTGAACCTCGTCGAAACGGAAGCGCGCCCTCAGGCCGGCTCCCGACTCGTCGTACACGCTGCTGCCGCCAACGTACTGCCAGGCGCTCTCGGAGGAGAGGTCGAGGGTAGCGACCGTCTCGTTGTTGACGCGCACATCAACGCGACCGGAGGTGTGATCCGGCAGCGTGAAACGCAGATCGAGGGCATTGGCAGCAGCCGACGCCGTGAAGTCGACAGAGGAGTTCTTGTCATTCAGGGCCACGTAGGACTGGCCCGAGGCCTCAATAGCCGTCGATTCGAGGTCATCGGAGCGCTCGAGCGTCGTCCCGTCGGAGCGGCTCGCCTCCTCGGCCTCGTATCGCGTGTAGGGGACGCTCGCACCGTACTGATCGTTGGCGGCAACCGCACTGGGGACGAGTGCAGGCACCAGCGCGACAACGCCGAGCAGAGCCGCCCCTGCGATGAAGGGTCCTCGTTTCATATGTCTCTCAAGCCTCTTTTCATGCCCTGAAGCGCGCTCACGGCGTCACTTCGCTCCTATGCTCCGCCCTATCGGCGGAACCCGGGCACATAGTAGCCGATTTTTACCACTGTCAAAGAGTTGCTGAGAAATTTTCGCGGTGAAGAAACGCGGAATACTGCTGAATAGACCGACAGCCAACATTTGCACTGTAATTATAAATATGAGATTCCGATAGCGTGGCAGGGATTGAAGATGAGGCGCCGAAGCCTCGGCTACTGCTATGCCGAAGGCGGTTGCTGGCGGCGCGACGCGTCAGCGACGCCCCTCCTGGCACGATTGCTATCACCTCAGATAGCGACGCCCAAGCCACTGACGAAGCAACGGCCCACCGTCGGGAAGCATGTACGCGTTGAGCAGCTCGGAGGGAGTCACGTCGTAGAGCCAGGCAAGGGACACGCAGTAGGACGGAGCTCCCGCCTCGAAATCAAGACGCTCCCCATGAGGACCATCCAGCCGGTCGTAACGAGCAGCCGCCGCCTTATGCAAAGACCACCCCTCCGGGAGCTCCTCAACTTTCGTCGGAACACCCAACGCTGGGAAGCCCAAACTATGGCGCAAGATCGAGACCGTGTAGTTGACCATTACCTTCTGCGTCAACTCAATCGATGCCGACGCAATAATGCCCCCCTTGACCACCTTTCCACGTTCTTCCTCGTCGAAGCAGTATTGCCCGTCCTCCAACCATAGAAGCATTCCTGAACCGAAGCCGTCATCGATCGACAGGCCGGTGCCCCCTCGTTTGAAGCCGTTGTACACCTTCAGTCCGGTATGCCGGTTCATGACCGCCGCATACTCGTCCAGGAAGGCCATCGGGGCATTCCTATCCCCTGAGCCTCCCCTCCCGAAGAACCGTCCCAACGTGTTCAGCACTGTCTTCCTCCTCTGGGGTAGAAACTACAGATCTTCTCGTCTGCGACACCACACCTTCGCTCCGATACGTATGCTGGCCCGCTTCAGCATGATCTCGCCATAGTCACTGAGTTCATCATCGAATATACGGACGCCCGAGCCAGCGACGAAGCAATGGGCCACCGTCGGGAAGCATGTACGCGTGCAGCAGGTCAGACGGAGACACACCATCGAGCCAAGCGAGCTGGACACACAGTCGAGCATCTGCAGATTCGAGTTCTACCATCCGAAGACCATCCTTCATCAGACAGTCGTAATAAGAATAGGACTTCTTGTGCAGACTCCATCCATCCGGCATCTCATCAATAGAAATCGGCACCCCGATAGAAACAAATCCGAGCGAGTTACGCAAGATTGACACGGTATAGTTCAGCATAACTTTCTGAAGCTGATCGAACGCCCCAGAGTTGAACATTCCACCACTCTGCACACTACCGCGTTCCTCTTCATCAAAACAATAGACACCATCTTCTAACCACAACACCGAACGCGCACATGGGCTATAGGTCAGCACAAATCTATCTTCACCCACATCAAAACCATTATATGCCCTAACTTGGGCGTAGCGGGTCAAAATTTCCGCAAATTCATTTAGGAAGTCCAATTGGCTTATCCTTTCCCTTTAGCATTCCCTCATCAAGCAGTTTGCTAACTGGAACAGCTCTCTAATTTTTGTCAAAAACTTGCAATCGAGTCGCTCCGTCCGGCTTCCCAGCCGCTCCAGCCGGACGCTGAACTCTTTTGTAACGACCACGCGATACTCTCAAAATCAGACCCACGATCACGCATTGCAGCTATCCACACACGGATAGCAGCGGGATCAGCAACGATTCCAGCATTGAGCGCGTGGTCCGCAACGTCATTCAGATTCCCAGTCGTATCTTCCTCCGCCGCTACGAGCACTTCATCGATCGAGATCAGATCCTGCATAGCGCGCTCCAGGTCAGCCTCGCGCGTGTTTCCGCCCTCTCCCCGCTTGTGCCGAGTGCGACTAAGAATGGATAAATACAGTCCACTCACTCGAGCAAGTCCGCCGCCTCGAGCCATGCCTCCTCCAGCTCGTCCATTTCGGACAGGACGTCCTGGTGGGCCGCCGAGACCTTCGTCAGCTCGGACACCGCCGAGGGGTCCGAGGCCACCTGGATCGACAGCTTCTCCAGCTTCGCCTCCAGGTTCGAGGCCTCGGCGCGCAGGCGCTCCAGCTTGCGTTCGATGCGGGCCACTTCCTTC
>JAHYYD010000186.1 GCA_019425105.1 Actinomycetota bacterium | reverse complement strand
GGCCAGGGTGGCGCCAACTACGGCGCACCGACCGGCGGCTCCCCCGAGGACCCGTGGCGCAGCGCCCCCGCTGGCGGCGCCACCTCCTTCGGCGACGAGCCCCCGTTCTAAAGTCGAGCGCTCCGGCGCTCGCGCCGGACGCCACGTCGAAGACACAACGCTTGGGGCGGCACAGTCCGCCCGGATTCACTAGGAGACCATCATGGCGAAGCCCCAACTTCGCAACAAGCCCATCAAGAAGAAGGCCAACCCGCTGAAGTCGGCCAAGATCGAGAAGATCGACTACAAGGACACCGCTCTGCTGCGTAAGTTCATCTCGGACCGCGGCAAGATCCGCGCCCGCCGCGTGACCGGTGTTTCCACCCAGGAGCAGCGCAAGATCGCTCGCGCCGTCAAGAACGCGCGTGAGATGGCTCTGCTGCCCTACTCCACGACCGGCCGCTGATAAGGGAAGGACACAGCTGATATGGCTACCACGAAACTGATCCTCACCCACGACGTCCCCAACCTCGGCCACGCCGGCGAGGTCGTCGAGGTCAAGGCTGGCTACGCCCGCAACTACCTGGTCCCCCGCGGCTTCGCCGCCAAGTGGACCGCCGGCGCGCAGAAGCAGATCGACCAGATCGCCGCTGCTCGTCGCCGCCACGAGATCGCCACGATCGACGACGCTCGCGCCGTGCGCGACGCCCTCCAGGGTGCCGTTGTCGAGATCTCCGGCAAGGTTGGCAACTCCGGCCGCCTGTTCGGCGCCGTCTCCGCTGCTGCGATCGCTGACGCGGTCAAGGAGCAGCTGGGCCAGACCATCGATCGTCGTCGCGTCATCATCGCCACGCCCATCAAGGCCGTAGGCGACTACACGGTGACCGTCGGCCTCCACACCGAGGTGTCCGCGAACCTCAAGGTCCGCGTTTCCGCCGCGAGGTGAGGTCCCAGCGGGCCCGCTGGTCCCGACTGCGGCCGACCGGGCCTGCCGCTGGCGCCGTCCGCTGGTCGCGTTGTGAGAGCCGCCGCGCTGGCCGCTGGTTGCGTGGACCGCGCCAATCGCGCGACCGGACAGCTCGTTTGAGCCGTTGGGCCCCCGCCCGTCCCTCCCCGCTCGAGGGCACGAGGCGGGGGCTCTGCCTTATCGAGGCGGGGCGCGGCGCGTTAAGGGCCAGGATGCGCCCGCCAAGGCACTGGGCGTTCGCGCGGACCTGCGGCGCGCTGATCGCCCGAGGCGCCCGGGCGCGGCGTACGGGGCGCGCCCACGGCGTTCTCCCGCAGGAATCCGCCACTTTTCCGATTTTGATGACGAATGGGACGTTGTCGGGGCATACTTGTCGCAACAGGTTCTTTCTCGATGGAAGCGAGGCGCAGCATGTCCGGCATCCAGCTCTTCCTCTCGTGGGCGCATGACGATGCGGAGGCGAAAGAGTCGTTCCTCAAACTTCTCAGGCCTCGCCTGGAGAACACCAGGGGACACGAATTCACCTGGTGGGAGGACTCGTTCATCCTCCCCGGCGAGGAGTGGAAACCCGAGATCCTCACGCAACTGGCCAACGCCGACTACATCGTCCAGCTGATCAGCCCGTCGTTCCTGGCTTCCACGTTCATCCGGAAGTATGAGATCCCCGGCGTGGGCGAGACCCCCCTGAAAAAGACCCTGCCCGTCATGCTCGTCGACGTGCCCCTCGATGGATCGATGGAGTTCCACCAGATCGACCGTCGACAGATCTACTGCATGCAGCAGGGACGGAATCGGTACTCCTACATCAGCCGCGAAACCGATTACCAGCGCAACCAGTTCGTTGACGGTTTCGTTGAGCGCGTCCGCCTTCGGGTCAGCGGACAGACGGGATACCGCTGAATGCCTGTCTCTCCATTTTCCGCACATCCTGGAAGCGATCAACCGTTCCTCGCCGCCTACCTCTGTGGACAGCGAATGAACTCAACACGCCTTCGGGAACAAGGGGAAAGGCAACTGCGATGAGCGAAGAGAAGCCTAGCCTGCGCATCTACATCAGCTTCCTCAAAGAGGACGGGGAGTCGGCGATTCCATGCGTTGAACTGCTGAAGCGCACCATCAAGGCCGGACTGAAAGACCGCTACAACGCCCTGTTTTTTCGCCCTGACGATGTTTCCGTCGGCGAGGTGATTGACGAGACACTCAATAGGCGGGTTAGTGAGTTAGAAATCGCCATTGTCCTCGTCAGCAACGAGTACCTTTTTGAGGGGCGCGAAGCCGAGCGGGTGCACGCCAAGCACCCGCACCCCATTATTGCCAAGCTCGAAAACATCGGTCCTGGAGCATCCTTCACACCATTCGACCGACGTGATATCGTTCCTGGCCAGTCCTTCAGTCAAGCGCAAGACGCAGGGCGCACAGCCGAACAGGACTTTGCTAATAACGTACTGGGCATGATCGAACGCGAACTCACCAACCGTCAGGCATACACTCACACAAGCGAATCTCAACTGACCCCGGATGAGATAGCGGAAGAACTGTCCGCACACGCGCGGCTTCGACTCACCGCTGAAGCCGTGCCCGCACGCGCGAAACGGGGACTATTCGAACAGACGCAGGAAAGGAACGGCGAGGAAGGAATCGGCCCGGAACCATTCGCCGATATCACTGACGTTGTCGAACGCTTGGTTACCTGGGCACGCAAGGGCCCCGACAATAGCTCGCGTTGGTGTGCGCTCCTCGGTGATCTGGGGACCGGGAAGACAACGTCGGCGATCCTACTCACCCGCAGACTCCTCGAACTAAGGAAGGCTGGGGAGCAGGTGCCGTTGCCCATCTACTTCGACCTGCGTGACCTCTCCCCCACGGGTTTGAGAGATTTCGGGCTCCGCACGTTGTTCACGCGCCTCCTCAGTGTTTCTACCAAGTCCGCGGTCATGGTCGATGACGTGCTGGACGCCATCCGCAGTGAACCCACCCTGGTCGTCTTCGACGGCCTTGACGAGGTCCTGGTCCACCTCTCCCCAGGCGACGGGCAGCGCCTCACCCAATCTTTCCTCGAAGTCCTCACCCTCAACGTGCCTAACTCCGGAACTGAGCCACCCGGAATTCTCCTCCTGTCCTGCAGGACGCAGTACTTCAGGACGATGAACGACGAGGCCTTTTTCGTCTTCGGGGAGGAGGGTGAACGCGCACACGGCAAGGACTACATGGTCCTCACCCTGTTGCCCTTCAATGAGGACCAGAGCCGCAAGTACCTCCGCCGCAACGTCCCCGACTCCGACCCCGACCAGATTCTCGAAATGATCCGCTCGGTGCACGACCTGCGCGCGCTCGCTGCCCAACCAGTCATGCTCGACATGATCCGCCAGATCCTCCCCACCATCGAAGACGACCTGCTCGCGGGACGCAGGGTTCGGTCAGTCGACCTTTACGAGCGTTTCGTCGACCAATGGCTGAGGCGCGACAAGAGGAAGCATCGCCTCATCCCCGAGCACAAGATCCAACTCATGATGCACCTGGCCTGGCAGGTCTGGCGCTCTGGAAGCAGGACATGGTCAGCGCGCTGGATGGAAACGTGGATGATCCAATTCCTCCACACACACCCGGAAATGGAACTCGACTACAAAGAGCGCATGCCCGACCAGTGGAAGCAGGATTTCCGCACGGCGACGTTCCTGGCGCGCCAGGGGGACGACTTCGCCTTCGCTCACTCCTCCCTGCTGGAGTACTTCTTTGCCAGGAAACTCGCTGACTCCCTAGTGGCGGACTCCGAGGATGAGGCGTTGGCGACTTGGGATATCACCCGCCCCAACGACGAGACCTATGCATTCCTCGCCGAACTCATCGACCGACTACCTGCCCCGGAACGAACTCATGCACTTTCTCGTTTGGAGCGCGTCGGTAAGTACGGAACCATCACTGCTCGTACGAACGTCTTTGCCTACACTTTGCAAGCCTTGGAGCGTGGCTACCCCCACCCACGTCCAAGGGCACTCAACCTTTCGGACACGGACCTGCGCGACTGGAAGATCGGATCCGAGCGAACGCACATGGACCTGAGCGGTGTGCCGCTCACTCGTGCGCGGCTCGACGACGCCCACATCCGCCATGTGCTCCTTGACCGCGCCGACGCAGCCGAAGCATCCATGCAACGGACTCTCTTCGAGCACTGCTCACTCACAAACGCCAACTTCACGAACGCAAACCTGGCGGGAACGATCTTCCGCCACTGCGACCTGGAAGGAAGTTCCCTCACCGAAGCACACCGCCACCGCACCCAGTTCCTCCACACAACGGGAACGCCACAACAATTGTCCGACACCGTCACCGCACCGCTAGCAGGACACCACCCGGCTCAGATTTGCGCTGAAACTCAAATATTCGGTGGCCACTCCGGTTCCATTTCTTCTGTGGCGTGGTCCCCCGACGGCACCCACATCCTCACAGGAGCCGACGACAGCATCGCCCGCGTGTGGGACACCAGAACCGGCAAAACCACCCTCGAACTCACACACCCCCGCCGCGTCACCGCAGATCGGAAGAGCGTCGAG
>JAHYYD010000185.1 GCA_019425105.1 Actinomycetota bacterium | reverse complement strand
GGATGATGCCCGCGATGTTCATGGACAGGACACCGAAGAAGAGGAAAGCGATGAAGCCGGAGAACTTGCGGCCCGTCTTCGGACCCAGCATGTCGAGGGCGACGTTGTCGCGGATGTAGCCGGCGATGGCCTCGACGGCCATCTGTCCGCGGGTCGGAACCAGCTTGGAATTGCGCGCGACGAGGACGAGAACCACGCACACGAGCAGACCCATAATGACGCGGGCAAGCGTCAGGCGGTTGAATTCAAAGAATGTTCCCTCACCGAAGATCACGGTCGGGAAGAAGTCCTCAAGAGCCGGCTGGTGAGGGTGCTGCGTGAACGCCGGGTAGGCGGTCAGGGCAATGACGATGAGGAGGATCGCGAGGCTCACCCAATACCAGCGCGGCTTAGGCGCGGTGCGGCGAGCAGGCGCGTGATCGGACACTGAATGTGCCTCCTTTTTCTCAACTCCATTGGCTTGTCTCTGCTGTCATAGCAACTTTACCCATTCTACACAGAGATGGGAGTCCCCGGCGCGCGCAAGGGTTACTCAGTGTCGTTCGGTACGTCGACGTTCATCGTCCGCTTGCGCATCATGACGACCATCTCGACGCTGGAGGACACGATAATGGCAACAATTGTCCCGATCGCGGCAATACGCACGTCGATCCCAAGTGCGCGTGGGACGTACAGACCGAGGGCGAGAAGTCCGATCTTCGCCGCGTACCCGCCACTGACCCATCCAATGAAGTGGGAGGGTGACCGTAGCGCGCGGGAGGTGAAAAACCACTGCGCGGCACAGATAATGACGATCATGAGGACGGCGAGCAGGTAGCTCATGCGGAAAGCTCCTCGTGGGCGGTGTCTTCCTTGGGAAATTCTCGGGTCGTCACGGCCACGCCAACCGCCGCCGCAATGACAGCGACAAAGGCGACGCTCC
Organism: Actinomycetota bacterium; assembly: GCA_019425105.1. Taxonomy (GTDB): domain Bacteria; phylum Actinomycetota; class Actinomycetes; order Actinomycetales; family Actinomycetaceae; genus Pauljensenia. The sequence goes on along the minus strand of JAHYYD010000185.1, from coordinate 3,615 downwards.
ACCATTGAAAGACGAGGAGACCGACGGCCGGCACGCAGACGATGGCAGTCCACATCCACAGGATCGCGACAACTCCGCGGTGGGAGTGTCCAGCAACGAGCAGGCGATCATGGAAGTGCGAGCGGTCTGCGACGAACGGGCTTTTCCCACGGCTCATGCGACGGATCGACGTGACGACCAAGTCGAGGACGGGCATGAAAATAACGGACAGCGGCAGGATGAGGGGCAGCGCGGACACAATCATCTGTTGGCGGCCCAGCAGCGTCGGATCGATCTTGCCGGTGACAATGATGCCGGCGCCGGCCAGGACGAGTCCCATGGTCTCCGCTCCCCCGCCCATCATGATCGAGGATGGGTGGAAGTTAAACCAGAGGAAGCCCGCGCACACGCCGAGCAACGCGATCACGATGAGGCTTGCAGTCGTCGCGTAGGAAGCCGCTCCCATCAGTCTGGTGACGATGTAGGAGTAGACGAAGAAAGATCCCGCGCCGATCGCGATCATGCCCGATGCTAGGCCGTCGAGACCGTCAATAAAGTTGACGGCGTTCATGATGCCGACGATGAAGAAGACGGAGACGAAGAGCCACAGGCGCGAGGAACCGAGCGTGATACCGAAGATCGGGAAGGACGCGAGTTGGACGCCTCCGAAGGCCATACCGCCGGCGATCAGCACCTGGCCGCCGAGCTTAGCCATCCAGTCCAATTCGATAATGTCGTCAATGATGCCGAGGATACACATGGCGGCGGCGCCGGCCATCACGGCCCATGGGACCGTCGTCGTAAACAGGGGCGCCATGTAGGGGATGCGTGAGGCGACCAGCATTGTCACGATCAACGCGATGGTCATGGCGATGCCGCCCAGGCGCGGGATCGGCGTCTTTTGAAGGTCGCGGCCGCGCAGAGGGGGCAAGATATTGAAGCGCAGGCACGTCCAGCGAACGACCGGGGTGAGCAGAATCGTCAGAGCCATCGCAATGGCACCGAGCAGGAGGTAGACCTTCACGAAGCGCTCCCCTGCACGGGTGCGATAGCCACACCGGCTGCAGCGCTCAGGTCATCCAGGCAGATCGTTCCCAGCCGCAGTGCGCGCGGTGCGTCGTGGGCGAAGTCCACGATCGACGAGGCCGTGGATCCCTGGGTGGGTCCGCCGTCAAGGTAGGCGCCAACGCGTGCACCGAAATACCCGATGGCCGCCTCCACGGACGTCGCCGGAGGTTGCCCTGTCAGGTTCGCTGACGTCACGGCCATGGGCCCGAAGTCGCGCAGCAGTCGCAGGAGCGCGCCTTGGTTCGGCATGCGCACGCCGATCGTTCCGCCGGTCTCACCGAGATCCCACCCGAGGTCTGGGCGAGCTCGCAGAATGAGTGTGAGTCCGCCGGGCCAGAAGGCACGCGCGAGCGTGCGGGCGGCATCGGGAACATCGACGCACAGCGAGTCGATCGCTTCGACGGATGCAACGAGAACGGGGGGCGGCATTTGCCGTCCGCGTCCTTTCGCGGCCAGCACGGCGGCGACGGCCTCGGGATTCGCGGCGTCAGCTCCGATGCCGTACACGGTGTCCGTGGGAACGACGAGAAGGTGCCCGTCGCGCAGCTCCTGCTGGGCGCGCGCCAGGTCGGCCTCGCTCAGTGCGGGGGCTGCGCTCAGGATCGTCTCAGTGCTCATCGTTGTCATTGTGTCACGGATGCGGTGGGCTTCGTCGAACGGGACGCGCGAGCACGCAGGAAGCGCGAGCGTCCCACCAGGTCAGGCAACGTCTCCACGTCGACAAATCCAGCTGAGCGAGCGGCGTCGCGCAACGCCGCATCCTGGCTCGGAGAATGCTCCATCAGCAGCGTACCGCCGGGCCGTAGCAGGGTTCGGGCGCGACGAATAATACGCACGGGAATCGCCGTACCGTCCGAGCTACCGCCGTACAGGGCGACGTGAGGATCAGCGCTCGCCTCAGGCTGAGTCGGCATTTCATCCGCCGGCACGTAGGGCGGGTTCGTCACGACCACGTCAACCATCGCGTCAAGGTGGGACAGGGTTGCGAGCGCCGTGGCATCTGCACGCTCGAGATGTACGCTGCGCGCTCCGACGAGATCCCGGTTTCGGCACGCCAGGGCGAAAGGATCCGCTTCCTTCTCAACCGCCCACACCTCGGTGCACGCTGCCTCCAGGGCGATGGCGAACGCAATGGCACCCGATCCCGTACACAAATCGACCACGCGCGCCTCTCCACGCTCACGCACGATAGCCCCGGCCTCGTCGATGGCGAGACCGGCGAGAACTTCGGTCTCGGGACGCACGATGAACACGCCGGGCACCGACTGGAGCGTGAGCGAGCGGAAAAACATGCGGCCGGTGACGTGCTGGAGGGGGATACGCAGGGACCTCTCCCCCACCCCGGAGCGCAGCTTGTCGGATTGCTCCTCATTCAGCTGCGTCGGGAGCGACCATTGAGATGAGGCGTCACACGCCCATTCGAGCAGCTCGCGTACGTCCGCATCGACGGAGTCAATCCCTGCGGCGCTCAGGCGCTCACGAGCCCAGGACCGGGCCTCGTTCAAGGACCATGCGCTCATGTCGCCCCCCGTCATGACTGCGCGGCGGCGGCCAAGCGCTCAGCCTCATCGGCTTCCTGAAGCGAAGCAATGACAGCATCGAGCGCGCCCGACAGGACCGCGTCGAGGTTGTGTGCCTTAAAGCCCGTGCGATGATCCGCAATGCGGTTCTCCGGGAAGTTATAGGTGCGGATACGCTCCGAGCGGTCCACGGTGCGCACCTGGGAGAGGCGCTGAGCCGAGGCCTCGGCCTCTTTCTTCGCTCGTGCCTCCGCGGCCAGGCGCGATGCAAGCACGCGCAGGGCGGCTTCTTTGTTCTGCAGCTGCGATTTCTCGTTCTGCATCGACACGACGATGCCGGAGGGCAAGTGGGTGATACGAACGGCCGAATCCGTCGTGTTCACTGACTGCCCGCCGGGGCCGCTCGACCGATACACGTCGATACGCAGGTCGTTCGGGTCGATGACGATCTCCTCGTCGTCCTCGATCTCCGGCATCACGAACACGCCGACGGCACTCGTGTGGATGCGACCCTGGGACTCGGTCACGGGAACGCGCTGCACGCGGTGCACGCCGCCCTCGTACTTCAGGTGAGCCCACACGCCCTCATCGGGAGCTGGCGTGCCCTTCGCGCGGATCGCCAGGGTGATGTCTTTGAAGCCACCGAGCTCCGTATGGGTCGCGCTCATCTCGGTCACGCTCCAACCGTGCGCCTCGGCGTAGCGACCGTACATGCGCGCCAGATCGGATGCGAAGAGCGCGGACTCTTCGCCGCCCTCGCCGGCCTTGATCTCGAGAATGACATCCATCGCGTCCTCGGGATCACGAGGGGCCAGGATCTTGACGAGGGCCTCGTGGGCAGCAGTTTCCTCTTCTTCGAGGGCGGGAATCTCGTCGGCGAAGGACCGGTCTTCGGCCGCGAGCTCACGGGCAGCCTCAAGATCTCCCGAGGCAGCAGCGAGCCGATCTGCGGCAGCCTTCACGCGACCAAGTTCAGCGTAGCGGCGCCCCACGCGGCGCATCAGCTGCGGGTCCGCCAGCGTCTGGGGATCCGCCATCTGCGCCTCGA
>JAHYYD010000184.1 GCA_019425105.1 Actinomycetota bacterium | reverse complement strand
TCGCATCGCTCACGCCCAAGGAGTGGTTCTCGGGCCAGCTCGTGCAGATCAAGCCGAAGCTGCGCGGATGGCTACACCTGGGCGCTACCCCGCTGTCTCTCGCCGCATCCATCGTCCTCGTCTGCCTGGCACCCACGACGGCGACGAAGATCGGATCCGCCGTCTACCTGGCGTGCTCCCTCATCCTCTTCGGAGTCTCCGCCACCTACCATCGCTTCTACTGGGCGCCGCGCTGGGAGATCATGTGGAAGCGCCTGGACCACTCCAACATCTTCCTGCTCATCGCGGGTACGTACACGCCGATCACGATCGCTCTCCTTGAGCGATTCGACGCAACCGTCCTCCTGTCGGTGGTCTGGGGCGGGGCGCTCGTCGGCATCCTCCTCAATCTCTTTTGGCCCACCGCCCCGCGCTGGCTCACCACCCTCGTCTACGTCGCGCTCGGGTGGGTCGCGGTCTGGTATCTGCCCCAGCTGTGGGTGGGCGGCGGCCCGGTCGTCGTCTGGCTCATCGTCGCCGGAGGCGTCCTCTACACACTCGGAGCGATCGTCTACGGTACGAAGAAACCCGACCCCTCCCCCGCCTGGTTCGGCTTCCACGAGATCTTCCACGCCTTCACCGTCGCCGCGTGGGCCTGCCACTGCGTCGCCGTCTACCTGGCGGTCTTGAATTCCTGACGCGCCGCCCGACCAGGCTGTGCTCATGGCCAGGCTCAATGTTGCTACACTCGACACCATGCGCGCCGGCACCCGTGTGTCGGCGCTCGATTACTGACACGTCATTGGAGGAACCATGGCTGACACACAGTGGCTCACGCAGGCCCAGTACGACCTGCTCGCGAACGAGCTGAAGGAGCGCGTTGAGGTCAAGCGCGTCGAGATCGCACGCCTCATCGACGCCGCCCGCCAGGAGGGCGACCTGCGCGAGAACGGCGGCTACCACGCCGCGCGCAACGAGCAGTCCATGAACGAGACCCGCATCCAGGCCCTCCAGGAGATGCTTGAGCACGCCGAGGTCGGCGAGACCCCCGCCGACGACGGAATCGTCGAGCCTGGCATGGTCGTCACGGCCCTTGTTGCGGGCCGCGAGCAGAAGTTCCTGCTCGGTTCGCGCGACGCCGGCGGCGACCTGGGCATCCAGGTTTTCTCCGCCCAGGCTCCTCTGGGTGCCGCTGTCATCGGTCACAAGGCCGGCGACAAGCTCTCCTTCGAGGCCCCCACGGGCCGCATGATCGACGTCGAGATCATCGAGGCCGTACCCTTCGAAGGCTGAGCCGACACGCGGGCGGGCCTCTACGCGCCCGGCCCCCAATCAACACGGAGCGGGTCCTACCTCATGGTGGGACCCGCTCCTGCGTTTATACGCGTGGGATGCCTAGGCCTCGACGTGGGGCGTCGGAGGCTCGCCAGGCTTCTCACTCTCGGTGTCCGCGGGTGCTTCCGCGGAATCCCCCTTCTCAGCCTCCGCGTGGACCTCGACGTGAGCGTCCAGCGACGCCACGACCTCGTCCTCACCAGCCTCCTCGCGGGCCACGTACGGGCGCGTATCGGGCTTACCCGCGTAGGAGGCCGCGATCTCCTCCTCAAGGGCACCAGGAGGACCACCCGGGCGGTCCTCAGCCGTCGCCAGCTCAGGCATCGGGTCGTAGCCGTGCAGGTACATGACCGTCGCGTTGATAAAGGCCGCGATCGGTACTGAGAAGATCGCGCCCGCGATACCGGCAATCGCAGATCCCGCGGTGATGACCAGCATGACGGCCACGGGGTGCAAGGACACCGCGTTCGACATCATGAAGGGCTGCAGAATGTTGGACTCGATCTGCTGAACGACCAGGATGATCACCAGCATGATGATCGCCTTCGTCAGGCCACCATTAACGGCCGCGACCAGCACCGCGATCACGCCCGAGGTCAGAGCACCGAGGATCGGAACGAAGGCAGCAAAGAACGTGATGACACCAATCGGGATGGCCAGTGGCACGCCCAGGAAGAACGCGCCCAGGGCGATGCCGGTCGCGTCGATGGCCGCCACCTGAATCTGCGTACGCACGTAAGAGCCGAATGTCGCCCATCCGCGGATCGCGCTCTCGTGGACGGGGACACGCGCGGGGGCGGGCAGCAGGCGCACGCACCACAGCCAAATCGAGCGCCCCTCCTTCAGGAAGAAGAACAGGCAGAACAGCATCGTCAGGCCGGACGTGGCCAGCGTGCCCACCGAGGAGGTGATGTTCAGGGCGCCAGTCGCCAGCGTTTCCTTGTTCGTGTTGAGCCAGTTGACCAACTCGGCCCGCAGCTGTTCAGCCGCGGACGTCAGGACGGTCGTATCAATCTTGAGGGGGCCATTCTGCAGGAACTCGTTGTGCAGGATCGCATCGAGCAGGGCGCGGAAACCATCCGCGGCCTGCGTCGCCAACTGCGGGACCTGCTGAATGAGTTCGGCGGCCGCCTGGCTCAGCGCGCCGGCGACGGCCGCGAAGAAGACGAGTAGGCCGACGGTCGCAGCCAGCGACGCTGGGAGGTGCAGACGGCGCCGCATCCAGGACACGAGGGGTTCCAGAAGCACGGCCACCGTCAGCGCAATCGCCACCGGCATGATGACGATCGTCAGGCGCGCGATACCCCACAGGACGGCCATCACCAGGCCGGCAACGACCAGGGTGCGCCACGAGAACGCGGCGGCCACGCGCAGGGTCCGCGGGACGGCGAGGGTCACGTCGCGTTCATCCTCGTGTTCCTCGCGCACGGACACCATGACGGGGGCGGGCGCGGGTCCGTCAGCGTGCTTTGTGGGCAGCGCGGCGGAAAGCCTGCCCATGAGGTCGGATAGTTTCCAGCGCGGCTGTTCCTGAGTTGCGGCCACGGTCCCTCCTTTTCGTTCACCCACAAGCGTACCCGCCCGCAGCCTCGTTTCCGTCCGCGCAGCGCGCCATGTATGTGGTTAGTGGCGCATACTGTCTGGCATGAACAACATCTTCACGCTCGCACGCACTGATGTAGCGCCCACGACGCACGCGGTCCTCGGCTCGAATATGAGGGCCGAGGCCGGGGCAGGCCAGGAGGTCATCTACCTGGCAGCGGGGTGCTTCTGGGGCGTCGAGAAGGCCCTGTGGAACGCGCCCGGAGTCGTCACCACCGCGACGGGGTACATGGGCGGGCATACCCCCGATCCCACCTATGAGCAGGTCTGCTCTCATACGACGGGCCACGCGGAAACCGTGCGCGTTCTCTTCGACACGTCACTGACGAGCGCGGCCGACCTGATTCGTCTCTTCTTTGAGATCCACGACCCCACGCAGGTCGGCGGCCAGGGCAACGACATCGGCGACCAGTACCGCTCGCAGATCTGGACGACGACGCCGGAGCAGCTGCGCGATTCGACCGCCCTGCGCGAGGCCTACCAGGACGTTCTGTCCGCACGCGGCTTCGGGCCCATCCAGACCGTTATCTCCACCGCACCCGACGCCGATTCCAACGCGCGATTCTGGTACGCCGAGGACTATCACCAGCAGTACCTGTTCAAGAATCCGGGCGGCTACGAATGCCATGCGCGCACGGGCGTCGCCTGCCCGGCTCTGCCCAGCGAGTAGCGGGCATGTCGGACCATACATGAAACGGGGGCGGGTCGGCACTCACGTGCCGACCCGCCCCCATCAACAACGAGATCAGTTCACACCGAGGATGTCGGTGACGAACACGAGGGTCGCGCCGCCGGGGATACCGGCCTGCGGGACGCCGCGCTCGCCGTAGCCGAGCTCGGCGGGGATGGACAGCAGGACGCGGTCGCCCACGCGCTTACCCACAAGGCCCTCGTCCCAACCGGGAATGACCATGCCGACGCCGATCTGGAAGGACAGGGCGCCGCCGCGGTCGAAGGAGTTGTCGAAGTCATTCTTCGCGCCGAAAACCGCGCCGTAGTAGTGGCAGGTGATCGTATCGCCGGCCTCGACGATCTGGCCATCGCCAGCGTGCAGGACCTCGACGACGAGCTCGTCGGACGGGGTGCCGTCGAAGGCGAGGACGGGCTTACGACCGAATTCGCCGGTCACGCAGATGTTTTCCATGGTGTCTTTCCTTGAGGTGTATCGGTGGGGCGGCGCATCAGTTGCGGCGCATGAGGTAGGACAGGATCCTCAGGATCTCGAGGTAGATCCAGATGACGTCGGTCATGATCGCGAAGGTGCACAGCCACGCGTACTTCACGGGCACGTTGCTCGCGGCGCCCACCTTCACCGCGTCAAAGTCACGGACGAGGCACAGCACGCCGATGAAGACGGCGAGAACGGCGATGATGACGCCGAGCGGAATACCGAAGACGGTGGTGCTGTTGACGGCCCGCATGTCCACCATGCCGGTGACCGACAGCGCAAAGGTGACGAGGTAGTAGAAGAAGAAGGCAACGGAACCGATCCCCGCGACGCGGGTCAGCGTCGACGAGTTACGCACGAAGCCCAGCATGAAGGCAGCCAAGGTCGTGCCGATGACGACGAGGGTCGCCAGAACCGCGCTGATCACGATACCCGGGAAGAAGGCCTCAAAGGTGTAGGAGATCACGCCGAGGCTGAAGCCCTCAATGAGGGAGTA
>JAHYYD010000183.1 GCA_019425105.1 Actinomycetota bacterium | reverse complement strand
CGCCAGTCGATCCGGTAGATCGCGGCGTTCGTGCATTCGCGCGCCGAGCAGATGCCCGATGCGGCTTCGACTCCCAGTGCCATGGTGTCCTCCCCGTGCGGTTACGCTTGGAAGTATGCCAACCCTCGTTCTCGTTCGCCACGCGCAGGCCGCCTACAACTACCCCGACCGTTCTCGCCCTCTCACCGACGCCGGGCGCGACCAGGCCGCGCGCCTCGGGGCGACCCTCGCCCGCGAGATCGGCGCATTCAGCGTCGCCGTATCCTCCGACGCCCAGCGCGCCCGCGAAACCTTCGCGGCGATCCTCACGCGCGCGGGCGCCGACGAGGCCTGGCACGACCGCTCCATCTACGACGGCGGCGAGGAGGAGATCATCGAGCTGGCCCGCACCTTCACCGGGCAGGCAGGCCTGATTGTCGGGCACGAACCCGTCATCTCCTACGCCGGATACATCCTCGCCCGCCAAGAGGACCGAGGGGCGGCCGACAGGGGAGTGCCCACCGCCACCGCGCTCGTCCTCTCCTTCGACGGCACGTGGGAGGACCTCGCGCCCGAAACATGCGCCATGAGGGTCTTCTACACCCCACCCACCCGCTAGCTTGCGTGCCCCGGGGAGGCGGCCACGGCCTCGTCCCCGATCCTGTGACGGTGTTTACGTTTGTCCACGTGGTGCCCGCCCGGATGCGGATGGGGGCCGCAAACGCGTTAGAATGTGGCGGTATCTATCCACCCAACAGGGAGAAGTGATGTCGGGACACTCTAAGTGGGCGACCACCAAGCACAAGAAGGCCGCTATTGACGCCAAGCGCGGCAAGCTCTTCGCGCGCCTCATCAAGAACATTGAGGTTGCAGCTCGCACGGGCGGCGGCGACCCCGCTGGCAACCCGACCCTGTACGACGCCATCCAGAAGGCGAAGAAGAACTCCGTCCCCGCCGACAACATCGACCGCGCCGTCAAGCGTGGCTCCGGTGCTGAAGCCGGTGGCGCCAACTACGAGACCATCATGTACGAGGGCTACGGCCCGAACGGCGTCGCCTTCCTGGTGGAGTGTCTGACCGACAACCGTAACCGCGCGGCCTCCGATGTGCGCCTGGGCTTCACCCGCCACGGCGGCTCGCTGGCCGACCCCGGTTCGGTGTCCTACCTGTTCTCGCGCCGCGGCATCGTCGAGGTGCCCGCCGCCGACGGTGTGGACGAGGAATCCATCATGATGGCCGTCCTGGACGCGGGAGCCGAAGAGGTCGAGGACGCCGGTGAGCTCTTCATCGTCGAGTCCGATCCCAAGGACGTTGTCGCCGTTCGCAGCGCCCTGCAGGATGCCGGCATCGACTACGACTCCGCCGAAGTCCAGTTCGTCGCCTCCACCGAGGTCGAGCTCGATCTCGAGGGCGCTCTCAAGGTCAACAAGCTCATCGACGCACTCGAGGACTCCGATGACGTGCAGAACATCTACACGAACATGTCCCTGTCGGATGAGGTTCGTGCCCAGCTGGAAGAGCAGGAGTGAACATGAGCGATTCGACCGCTAAGCGCGAGGTCGGCACCCCGCAGGTGAAGCGCGGCATGGCCCAGATGCTCAAGGGCGGCGTCATCATGGACGTCGTCACCCCCGAGCAGGCGAAGATCGCCGAGGACGCGGGCGCCGTGGCCGTCATGGCCCTCGAGCGCGTCCCCGCCGACATCCGCGCCCAGGGTGGCGTGGCCCGCATGTCCGACCCGGACCTGATCGAAGGCATCATCGAGGCCGTGTCCATCCCCGTGATGGCTAAGGCCCGCATCGGTCACTTCGTCGAGGCGCAGGTCCTGCAGTCCCTCGGCGTCGACTACATCGACGAGTCCGAGGTTCTGACCCCCGCCGACTACACGCACCACATCGACAAGTGGAACTTCACCGTTCCCTTCGTTTGCGGTGCGACCAACCTCGGTGAGGCGCTGCGCCGCATCAACGAGGGTGCGGCCATGATCCGCTCCAAGGGCGAGGCCGGCACCGGCGACGTCTCCAACGCGACCACGCACATGCGCAAGATCCGCGACGAGATCCGCCACCTGACCTCCCTGCCCGAGGACGAGCTCTACGTCGCGGCCAAGGAACTGCAGGCCCCCTACGAGCTCGTCGCCGAGGTCGCCCGTGAGGGACGCCTCCCCGTCGTGCTCTTCACGGCCGGCGGCATCGCCACTCCCGCCGACGCTGCCATGATGATGCAGCTGGGCGCCGAGGGCGTCTTCGTTGGCTCGGGCATCTTCAAGTCCGGCGACCCCGCCAAGCGTGCGGCCGCCATCGTCAAGGCCACGACCTTCTACGACGATCCGTCCGTCATCGCCGAGGTCTCCCGTGGCCTGGGCGAGGCCATGGTCGGCATTAACGTCGACGACCTGCCCGTTGATCATCGCCTCGCGGAGCGCGGATGGTGACCATCGGCGTTCTCGCCCTTCAGGGCGACGTCGCAGAGCATGTGCGGGCGCTGGAAAACTCCGGCGCCCGCGCGCTGCTTGTGCGAAGGGTTTGCGAACTGGAGCAGGTTGACGGCCTTGTCATTCCGGGCGGTGAGTCGACGACCATGTCGAATCTCCTCCTGTCTTTCGGGCTGCTTGACACGTTGAATGAACGCATTGCGTCCGGCATGCCCGTGTATGGGACGTGCGCGGGCATGATCATGCTCGCCTCGTCGATTCTGGACGGTCGAGCGGACCAGCGTTCTTTCGGTGCGCTTGACATGGTTGTGCGCCGCAATGCCTTCGGTCGCCAGGTCGACTCCTACGAGGAAGACCTGGATGTCGTGGGTCTTGAGGGTGGTCCGTTCCATGCCGTGTTCATCCGCGCTCCGTGGGTCGAGTCGGTGGGCGAGGGCGTCGAGGTGATCGCGCGCGCCGGTAACCGTGCTGATGGCCCGATCGTCGCCGTACGCCGCGGCAACGTGATGGCGACGTCTTTCCATCCCGAGGTGGGTGGGGACGACCGTATTCACGCGATGTTCGTCGATATGGTGAAGCGCGCCTGATGCGTGTCATGGGCATCGACCCGGGCCTGACGCGCTGCGGCCTCGGCGTCGTCGACGTCGATGCGTCGCGGCGCGCCTCGCTCGTGTACGTTGGGGTTGCCCGTACCGATAAGGACTTGGCGACGCACTTTCGCCTCCGTACCATCGCGGACGCGATCGATAGCGTCATCGAACGCTACGAACCTGAGGTCGTTGCTATTGAGCGTGTCTTTGCGCAGGATAACCTGCAGTCGGTAACGACCACGATGCAGGTCATGGGGTCGGCGATGACCTGCGTCGGTCGCGCCGGACTGCCGATGGCCGTTCACACGCCCTCCGAGGTGAAGTCTGCTGTTTCGGGAAATGGCAACGCGGATAAAGCGCAGGTGCAGGCGATGGTCGCGCGCATCCTCGGCCTCGCGAAAGCTCCCAAACCTGCCGACGCTGCCGATGCGCTGGCCATCGCGATCACGCACGCGTGGCGGGGGACAGGGCTCCTCGGTGCTCCCGAGGACTCTTCGGTGGCCGTCTCGATCTCGGGTCGCCTGACTGCTCGCGGATCGATGACGCCCGCTCAACGGGCGTGGGCCGAGGCCCAGGCCGCGCAACGCCGAACGGGTGCCGTCGATCCGAGGCGTAGGCGCGGCTAGAATCGTACATATGTTCGCCCGTGTGTGGGCGATCCATGAGCGAAAGGAACGCAGTGATCTCCATTCTGCGCGGCACTGTCGCGAGCGTCGGCCTCGACCACATCGATATCCTCGTCGGAGGCATTGGTTTCCGCGTGCATGTGACGCCGGCTTTCGCGCAGGGTGCTTCCCGCGACGCGGAGATGACGGTGTTTACGTCCATGATCGTGCGCGAGGACTCAATGACCCTGTACGGCTTCGAGTCCGCGGATGAGCGCGACGTGTTCACGAAGCTCCTGTCGGTCTCGGGTATCGGTCCCAAGATTGCTCTCGCAGCGCTGGCGGTCTTGCGTCCCGATGACCTGCGTCGCGCCGTGCGTGACCAGGATCTGGCGGCTCTCCAGCGTATTCCCGGTGTGGGCAAGAAATCGGCTCAGCGCATGGCGCTCGAGATTGGCGACAAGCTTGGAACCCCTGCGGCCCTGCCGGGCGGAGAAACCGCCGCTGCTCCCGCGCCCACCCAGGATGCGGTGGCCTCCGAGGTGAGCGCCGCTCTGGTTGGTCTCGGGTGGTCCGAGGCTCAGGCCGCCAAGGCGATCGAGAAGCTGGCGGGCAGCGGCCTCGGTGCTTCGGACATGCTGCGCGCCGCTCTCGTGAGCTTGGGAGGCGGACGTGGCTGATCAGATGGATTCGGGTTTCGACGTCGATGCAATGCGCATCGTCGCCCCCGACGCCGGGGAACTCGAGCGTGCGGCCGAGGCCGCGCTACGCCCCAAGAAGCTCTCAGAGTTCGTGGGTCAGCGTGTTGTACGAGGCCAGCTGCAGCTCGTGCTTGACGCTGCACGCATGCGCTCGGCCAGCCCCGACCACGTCCTGCTTGCGGGTCCTCCGGGACTCGGCAAGACGACGCTCGCCATGATCATCGCCGCCGAGATGGGAACGTCCCTGCGACTGACCTCCGGCCCGGCGATCCAGCATGCGGG
>JAHYYD010000182.1 GCA_019425105.1 Actinomycetota bacterium | reverse complement strand
GCTAGGCGACGGACTGCATCGCCTTCAGGCATGCGACCTCACTTCTTGACGACGACGTTGACCAGCTTCGGCGCGCGGGCGATCACCTTGAGGGGCTCCGCGCCGCCGAGGGCCTTGACGATCGGTGCCTCGGCCAGGGCAGCAGCGACGAGGTCCTCCTCGGAGATTGAGGGGGCGACCTCGATGCGGGCCTTCACCTTGCCGTTGACCTGGACGACGGCCGTGACAGTGTCCTCGACCAGCAGCGAGGCATCCTCGACGACCGGGAAGGGCTCGCGAGCCAGCGAGGATACGTGACCCAGGCGGCTCCACAGCTCCTCGCACAGGTGCGGGGCGACCGGGGCGAGCATGAGGATCAGAGGCTCGATCGCGTCACGCGGGACGACATCCAGGCTGGTCAGGTGATTGTTCAGGACGATGAGCTTGGAGATCGCGGTGTTGATGCGCAGGTTCTCGTACTCTTCGGTGACCTCGGCGATCGTGCGAGCCACGAGGCGACGCGTCTTGTCGTCCGAGGGCTCATCGGACACGGTGACCTCGCCGGTCTCCTCGTCGACGGCGTTACGCCACAGGCGCTGGAGGAAACGCTGGGAGCCGACGACCGCACGGGTCTCCCACGGACGCGAGAGGTCGAGGGGACCCATGCTCATCTCGTACACGCGGAAGACGTCGGCACCGTAGGCGTCGTACATCTCGTCGGGAGTGACGATGTTCTTCAGGGACTTGCCCATCTTGCCGTACTCGCGGCCCACGGGCTCGCCCTTGTAGGTGAAGCCGCTGGTCTCGTCGCCCTCGACCTCGTCGGCGGGCACGTACTGGCCGCGCGAGTCCGTGTAGGCGTAGGCCTGCACGTAGCCCTGGTTGAAGAGCGTGTGGTAGGGCTCGGAGTCGGGCACGTGTCCCAGGTCGAAGAGGACCTTCTGCCAGAAGCGCGAGTAGAGCAGGTGCAGAACCGCGTGCTCGACGCCGCCGACGTACATGTCGGTGCCGCCGCTGACCTTGCCCTCACGCGGACCCATCCAGTACGCGAGGTTCTCCTCGCCGGCGAAACGCTTCGCGTTCGTCGGGTCGGTGTAGCGCATCTCGTACCAGCACGAGCCAGCCCACTGCGGCATCGTGTTGGTCTCGCGGCGGTAGCGCTTGGGGCCGTCGCCCAGGTCGAGGGTGACGTTCACCCATTCCTCGGCGCGACCCAGCGGAGCCTCGGGAGACGAATCGGCGTCGTCCGGATCGAAGGTGCGCGGGCTGTAGTCGCTGACCTCGGGCAGCTCGACCGGGAGCATCTCCTCGGGCAGGGCGTGCGCCACGCCGTCCTCGTCCCACACGATCGGGAAAGGCTCGCCCCAGTAGCGCTGACGGCTGAACAGCCAGTCGCGCAGGCGGTAGGTGACGGTACCGTGGCCCAGGCCCTTGGCAACCAGCCACTCGATCATGGCGGCCTTGGCCTCGTCCTTGGCGAGGCCGTTCAGGTCGATCTCATCGTTCGCGGAGTCCACGGCCACGCCGTCACCCGTGTACGCGCCGGCCTCAAGGTCGGGACCGTAGGGGTCGTCGGCCGGGCCGATCGTGCGCACGATGTCGAGGTCGTAGGCGCGGGCGAACGCCCAGTCGCGGTCGTCGTGGGCGGGCACGGCCATGATGGCACCGGTGCCGTAGCCCCACAGGACGTAGTCGGCGACGAAGATCGGGATCTCGCGTCCGTTGACGGGGTCGATGCCGAACAGGCCGGTGAACACGCCGGTCTTGGTGCGTTCCTCGTCGGCGCGTTCGGCCTCGGACTTGGCTGCGGCCTGCGCGCGGTAGGCGCTCACAGCCTCCTTTGGGGAAGCGGCACCGCCCGTCCAGGCGTCCTTCGTGCCCTCGGGCCAGGAGTCGGGCAGGGTGAGGGCGGCCTCGTCGCCGGCGTCGCCGCCGACGGTTCCACCGAGGATCGGGTGCTCGGGGGCGACGACCATGAAGGTCGCGCCGAACAGCGTGTCGGGGCGCGTCGTGTAGACGTCGAGGGAGTCGAGGGAGGCGCCGACCGCGCGCGCACCGGGCACGTCGAAGCGCACGGTCGCGCCCTCCGAGCGGCCGATCCAGTTGCGCTGCATCGTGCGCACCTTCTCGGGCCAATTGATCGTGTCGAGGTCGTCGGCGAGGCGCTTACCGTAGGCGGTGATGCGCATCATCCACTGGCGCAGGTTGCGCTTGAAGACCGGGTAGTTGCCGCGCTCGGAGCGACCGTCCGCGGTGACCTCTTCGTTGGCCAGGACCGTGCCCAGGCCGGGGCACCAGTTGACGGGTGCTTCGGAGACATAGGCGAGGCGGTAGGAGTCGACGACCTTCGCCTGAGCCGGCCGGTCGAGCGAGTTGTAGTCGGAGCCGTCCTCCGGGCGAATCTCGCCGGACTCAAGCTTGGCGATCAGCTCGGAAATCGGGCGGGCCGCGCCCTGTGAGCCGTCGGGGGCCGTCGCGTCGGGATCGAACCACGAGTTGAAGACCTGCAGGAAGATCCACTGCGTCCAGTGGACGTATTCGATGTCGGTCGTCGCAAAGGAACGGCGCGAGTCGTGGGACAGGCCCATGCGGCGCAGCTGGCGGCGCATGTTCGCGATGTTCTGATTCGTGGTGATGGCCGGGTGCTGGCCGGTCTGGACGGCGTACTGCTCGGCGGGCAGGCCGAAGGCATCGTAGCCCATCGTGTACAGGACGTTGTCGCCCTTCATACGGCGGTAGCGCGCCAGCGTGTCGGTCGCGATGTAGCCCAGCGGGTGACCCACGTGCAGGCCCTTACCCGAGGGGTAGGGGAACATGTCGAGAATGAAGTAGGGCTTGCGGGAGGCCAGCGGGCCAGCCAGTTCACCCGTGGGGTTGTCCGCACAGAACGTGCCCAGCTCCTCCCAGCGGTCCTGCCACTTCGTCTCGATCTGGCCTGCGAGCTCAGCGGTGTAGCGCTGGGCCGGGGCACTCTGCGGATTTTCGCTCATCTGTGCGTTCCTCGCTTAACGATGGGTCGCGTAACAATACTCCCCACCAGGGTAGTTCACGCCCGCGCGCCCCGCCGGATGCGATGAGCTTCCGAAGCGGGCGCGAATAGGTGACAATAGTCGCATGAGCACTGTCTTTGAAAACATCATCACGGGTGTCTGGCCCGGACGCTTCGTGTGGGCAGACGACCTGTGCGTCGCCTTCGCAACGATCGAGCCGACGTCTCCGGGGCACGTCCTCGTCGTTCCGCGCACCCCCTACGAGGCGTGGACTGACGCCCCTTCCGATGTGGCCGCGCACCTCATGAAGGTGGCGCGCGCAATCGGCCTCGCCCAGAAGGCCGCTTTCGATGTGCCGCGCGCCGGCCTCGTCATCGCCGGCTTCGAGGTCCCCCACACGCACCTGCACGTGATTCCCCTGCGCGATGAGTCCGACGTGCTGCTCTCAAAGGCGGCGCCCGCCACCGATGAGGAGCTCGATAGCGCGATGACGGCGCTGCGTCAGGCTCTCCTGTCTGCAGGTCACGGCGCGCACGTGCCCCCGTCGATGGGATCCGCTGCGCTCGCCTGAGCGCCATCGCTCCCCTCTTCTGTGCGCCCCGCGAGGGCGCTCCCAGCCCGCCCAGCCGCATCGGTCAGGTGAGCTGGGTCGTTTCCAGGCCTCGTCAATGAGGACGCGTCAGGACCGAACGATCCCGTTGCCGGAGTGTCGCCCAGGCTCGTCAGTCGCGCACGATGATGCCCGAGGCCTGGGAGGGATCCAGGACAAGCATCTGCCCATCGTCGAGGAGGACCGTCACTCCGTCGGCTCCGGTGGCGACGACAGCGATGTGAGCGCCGGGGACGAGGCCGACCTCTTCCCACGCACGTAGCGCCTCGGGGTCGCGATCGGGCAGCCGGTCGATGATCCCCCCGGCCGCAGCGTCGAGTTCATCGAGA
Organism: Actinomycetota bacterium; assembly: GCA_019425105.1. Lineage (GTDB taxonomy): Bacteria > Actinomycetota > Actinomycetes > Actinomycetales > Actinomycetaceae > Pauljensenia. The sequence continues at coordinate 684 of JAHYYD010000182.1, read as the reverse complement.
GGATTGCCGGCGAGGCCATCACTGGAGCCATCGGCACGCGGGATCGGATCCCCGTGGGGATCGCGGCTCGGGTACCCCAGCACGCGGTCAAGGCGGTCGAGGAGCCGATCAGAGACCGCGTGTTCGAGGATTTCTGCCTCTTCGTGCACTTCATCCCAGGAGAAACCGAGGGCCTCATGCAGGTAGGTTTCGAGCAGGCGGTGGCGGCGCACCATACCGAGAGCAATCGCCCTTCCCTGCGAAGTCAGGCGCACCCTCCCGTAGCGCTCGTGTGTCACGAGGCCTTGGCGGGCCAGGCGCTGGATGTTCTCGGTCGCGGTTGAGGGAACGACGCCCATGTGTTCGGACACATCCTTGGGCTTGACGCCATCACGCCCCGCCTCCTCGGCACTCCACACGAGCTTGAGAATGTCCTCCACGACCGTGGAATATGCGCTCGACGCGTCCGACATGGCGTTCCCCTTTCATCTGAGGCCCCATTGTAGGTGTCCGGATACCACCCACTCGCTGCGTGCGCCCATCGCACGACCCACCGGCCGCATGCCAAGCGTGCGACATAGGCCACGACACCCCTGATTGACTTGCACCAAGCGAAGCGCGCCTGTATATTTATCTCTCGGTTGCAAAACCCCCGCGTCATTAGCTCAATTGGCAGAGCAGCTGACTCTTAATCAGCGGGTTGAG
>JAHYYD010000181.1 GCA_019425105.1 Actinomycetota bacterium | reverse complement strand
CCCATATCAAACGGGCCGACCACCACACGGTTACACCACTATGCGGGACACTACTAGTAGTAGTTCCGGCGCCGGCACAAGTCCCACGCAGAACGCGCCGTCTGAGGTCTGAGAAAGAGAGGAATCATCATGGTTGATAGCCCCATGTACGACCGACTCATGCGCTTGGTCGCCGCCATTGAGAGCGCCTCCGCACTCGATGCCTCGGACGATGAGCACAACACGATCGTGTGCGGCCTGAACGAGGCCAATAACGTCACGCACCACATGCGCTCCTACCAGGGCTTCACGGGTGAAACCGGCGATCAGATTGATGCGTGGACCGACGCGACGATGAAGCAGGTCCAGGGAATCAAGGAGAACCACAACACCGCGATGGAGTACTACGTCGAGGCGCGGCGAGCCATGAGGCATATTCGTGAGGAGGCGCAGCAGCTTTCGCCGACTCTCATCGACTCCAATCTGCAGAAGCTCGCTGACGCGACGCACGTGGCGGTACCCGTCGTGAAGTACCTCGGCCCGTTCGGTGAACCGATCAACACGGTCGCTGTGTCGGCCGATGCCTACTTCCAGGCGCTTATCGCTCAGGCCAATGCGCAGCGGGAGGTCGCGGCGACGGACATCCTCGAGCGAGCGAATAATACGATGCAAGGCTTGGCGGATGGTATTTCCGCTCAGACGCAGCAGCTCGATGATCCTGGCGCACACCAGTGGTCCGGGCAAGGACCGTCAATTCCTTCGATTCGTAACGACATCGAGAATGGATACCTGAACGTCTCTCCACACGCGCCTGGCGTGTATCCCGGAGATCGCGATAGTGACTACGGGCGTTCCGATCTGCGTGGCACGGGTTCCGGCCTCTACGCGGATGGCTATGACGAGGGTGGACCTGTCAACGGTCGTGTCATGTCCTCGCCCCGCATCCCGAACGAGTACATAACCGAGGGAGAGGCCGGCTCACGACTGAACCCCGTCACCGACCCGCAGGATCTTATGACCTGCTGCACACGCGGGTGAATGGCGATCGGCACGCGAACGGAACGGTAGGAGGATACACGCCCGCGCCGCCCGTCGATCGCTACCACCCTCTGTGGAATGTGAACGGCGGACCGGGTAGTGAGGCAGCGCTTGCGGCCCGTATGGGTGGTGCCGGCGTTCTCGGGGCAGGTGCTCTGGGGATGGGCGCCGCCTCGCGCCTCGGGGCTGGAGGAATGAGTGCGCTGGGGCGTGCGGGTGCTTCCGGCGCATCTGGTAGCGGTCTATCGGGAGCGGCTGCCCTTCGAACGGGATCCTATTCAGGCCCGGGATATGGAACGTACAAGGCTCCTGCCACCGGTGGTGCAGGGAACGGTGCCAGTGGAACGACCGCCGCCCCCGGTGGATCCGTCGGCTCCGGTAAGGTCTCGGCCTCGGGAGGCGCTGGTCAGGGGAATGCTCGCGGTGCCGGTGGCTTCATGGGTGGAGCCGGTGCCGGTGGGGCTGGCGGTAAAGACGATAAGAAGAAGTCGGCGCGTCGCAAGTACACGCCCTTCCGCTTTGACGATGATGGAGATGAACTGCCCGAGGGCTACGTGAATCCGATGTCGCAGACCTACGGGTCGGATACGGACTTGAGCCCCGCCCCGCGAAAGGACGATGGATGGGATCCGCGCCAATGGTAGAGCAGAGACGAGCGCCTCGTAAGCGCAGGCACGCATGGGGAGCTTCGGCTGCCGCCCTCGTCGTTGCTGCCGGAGTTACGACGCTTCCAACCACTCCATCCCGGGCAGACAATACGATCACCGCGGCGGACCAGCCTTACTTCGCGTATTACCACCTGGATCAGGCCAGGGCAAAAGGGTACACGGGTAAAGGCGTAACAATTGCGATGATCGATGGGCCTGTTGAGACGACGGCTGCAGAACTCACGGGCGCGTCGATTCAAGAACGGGAGACGTGCACGATTAACTCGTCGCTCGCATCGAAAAGCCACGGTACTTCAGTGGCCTCAGTTTTGGTCTCTGGAAGCTATGGCGTTGCACCAGAAGCCACACTTTTGACGTACCGTACTGGTTCTAAACAAGATGGTGATCAGCCATCATCCGATTGCTCGGATAACGGTAAGCATTTGAAATACGGTTATTCCTGGTTGCTTAACGCAGCCATGAATGATGGTGCGCAAATTATTAATGTCTCATCCTCGAGTACCTCTCAGGAAGATCCCCTTAAATGGGCAATTGCACGATCCATGGTTCAAGGAACGATCGTTACGGCTTCTGCAGGTAACGGCGGAGCAGATGATAATGCGACCTCGTTGTCGCAGTGGTCTGGCGTAGTAGGTGTTACTGCTATTGGAACTGATGGTAATCGTCAGGATTATTCGTCGTGGGGGCAGGGAGTAACAACAACGGCGGTCGGTGGGCCGCTGTCTGTGCATGATTACGACACTGGGCAGATTAAACAGGTGTCAGGTACGTCGGTATCTGCGCCCATTGTCGCCGGCGTCCTAGCGCTCGCCCGCCAGAAGTGGCCGAACGCGACCTCCAATCAGCTGCTCCAACTCCTGGTAAAGACGGGACTGAACCCCGACCACACCTGGAATCAGTACACCGGCTATGGCGGCATCGATCCGGGGGCGATCCTCAATACGGATCCCACGACGCTACCCGACGTCAATCCACTCGCTGACAAGGGGAATGGATCGAGCCCGACCCCCGACGAAGTTCAGCAGTATGCGGACGGCGTCGTCAGTCCCCTCCAGATTGTCAACGACAACTCGTATTCTTACAGGGGCTTTGACGAATCCTTGATCACCGATCCGATGGTCACGGTTCCCACGCATCTGGGAACCAGCCCCCGCTATCACGCGAAATAAGCGCGCACGCACAGCTGACAAAGCGGTGGGGTGGCCGGGAGAAATCCCGGCCACCCCACCACTTAAACGACAGGGGCGCGTCAGCCAATCGACGCGATCGCGAAGGTGATCGGCACGCCCGAGCCATCGCGTCGCTCGTCCTCCGCGGGCAGCTCGATGGGAGAACCGTCCGCGGACGCTGCGCGGCCCGGCTTCGTTCCCACCCACGCGATGTCGAGCCGATCCTCGCCGCGCAGGAAACGCTGGCAGCGCACGCCCTGACCGCCTCGACCCTTCGCCGGGTAGCAGCCGAAAGGCGTCACCTTCACGGTCGTCTGACCCGTACCCGGCAGTGCGCCCAGCGCCGCCGCAACCGTCACGACGACCGCATCGATAGGTGCCTCGACCACCCAGAAGCCCAGGGCCTCGGCCCCGGCGTTTAGTTTCATGCCCGCCATGCCGCCGGCCGTGCGACCCTGCGGGCGTACCTTCGCGGCGGGGGTGCGCAGCAGCTGCGCGTCCGACGAAATAAACACGAGATCCGCCCCGTCCGAGCAACGATCAAAGCCCACGAGACGGTCCCCGTCCTCCAGGGCGATGACCTCCCACTCGTCGCGCTGAAGCACATCCGGGCGCAGGCGCTTGACGGTTCCACGGGCCGTGCCCATGGCGACGACGTCCGTACCCTCGGGATCAAGCAGACCCACCGCGGGAACATCCGTGTGTAGCAGCAGAGACGCGGGCATAGCGCCCGCCAGCGACAAGCCCGTCTCGAAGCGGGGCAGCGCCGGCAGGTCCACGACGTCAATGCGGTGTGCGAGACCGTCCTCCGTCACCACCGCCACCTGCGAGCGGGCAGTCGACGGCAGCTGCGTGCGCCACCCGTCCGATGCGGCGCGCGGCCCGGGTTCCAGCGGGTCCCCACCCTCCACGCGGGCGAGCGCGCCCGAGGAGGACAGGACCACCACACACGGATCGTCAGGAATCTGCAGGTCGAGGCCCTTGCCCGAACGTGACACCGACGGCAGCGCCGCCAGCGCTGCATCGTCGGCTGCGGCTCCCACGGGCGTGCCCGTCGAAGCCAGGAGCAGCGTGCGGCGCGGCGTTCCCAGGCGATCCGAGACCTCGCGCAGCTCCTTCTTCACGAGAGCGCGCAGCAGCTCGGGATCCTCCAGGATCTCGCGCAGCGAAGCGATCTTCGCCAACAGCTCGTCGCGCTCGGTCTCCAGCTCGATGCGAGAGAACTTCGTGAGGCGGCGCAGACGCAGCTCGAGGATGTAGTTCGCCTGTGCCTCGGACAGGTCGAAGGCCGTCATGAGGCGCTCGCGCGCGATCTCCGCGTCGTCCGAGGACCGAATGATCGCGATGACGTCGTCAATATCCAGGATCGCGATGAGTAAGCCTTCGACCAGGTGCAGGCGATCCTCGTACTTCTTCAGGCGGAAGCGGCTGCGGCGCGTCGTCACGTCCAGGCGGTGATCCAGGAAGACCTGCAGCATCTCCTTCAGGCCCAGGGTGCGCGGCTGGCCGTCCACGAGCGCCACGGCGTTGATCGAGAAAGAATCCTCCAGTGGCGTGCGCTGGTAGAGCTGCTGAAGCACCGCCTCGGGGTTGAAACCGTTCTTCACCTCAATGACCAGGCGCAGGCCGTGGATGCGGTCGGTGAGGTTCTGGACCGAGGAAATGCCCTTGAGGCGTCCCGCGTTCGCGTTTTCCTTGATCTTCTCAATGACCTTTTCGGGGCCCACCATGTAGGGCAGCTGCGTGACGATAATGCCCATCTTGCGGGCGGTCACGCGCTCGATCTGGACCTTCGCGCGGGTCTTGA
>JAHYYD010000180.1 GCA_019425105.1 Actinomycetota bacterium | reverse complement strand
CACTCCGGGAACTGCGGGCTGCACGGGCCGTGCGGGCACATACGGCTGCGACGCGGGCTGCCCGCCCTGTCTCTGCCCACCCGGATAGGTGTTCATATTCGGGACGTGAGGATCTGGTGTTGTCACAGCTTCTCCTTCATGAGTTGGCCATCGCGGCGATATTGTACGCTCGCCCAGCCGTACGCCCTTTCGGGCATGCCATCGTTGGGCACGCGCCATCAATCATCATCGATGCGTGGGACGACCCACAGCTCAACGGCCTAGTGGAAATACATTGCCGCCATCATAAGGGCGAGAAAAACGACGTACGGGCTCGCGTTGAGCAGGATTCCCAGCCAGTTGAGCTTGCGCGTCTTCGGCTTCCCGACGGCCCCCACGATCCCAATAACGCCGCCAGCGAGGTTCACCGAGCCAAAGAATGGCAAGCCGAGGAGAGGTATAAAGCCGACGATGTCAGCACCGCTCGGGTCAGCATCGGACGGGATAGCACGAATGGCCAGCCACGTACCCAATACCGTCAGACCAACAAGGACCCACCCGACAATACCCAGGATGATCGACGCCCAGTTCACCTTCCGAACCACAGGCCCCTGGGGCACGGGCACATAGCCCAGCGCACCCCCCTGGGGCACTGCCGAATACCCCTGCGGCGCACGCTGCGCGGGCGAGGCAGAAGGGTACTGCTGATGCTGGTCCATCGACTAGACACCCCTTTCGACGATACTCGCGATCACGATACAGGCATAGAACAGGAAGAAGACGACGAACGGGGCGATGCTCAGCCAGAAACCGATCCTGTTCATGATGAGCTGCTTGCGCGTCATCAGGTGTTTCTTCGCTGATGCGCCGGTGGCCAGGCCAAAGATGGTGAGGGGCAGCACGACGATCCAGGACCCAAACATCGGGATAATGGCGATCCCATCCCTCGCCGAGGCGCTCTCGTCGGCCGAATTCGCTATCATCAAGGCCGTCACGCCGATGATCAGGAGAATCGCCACCCAGGTCGCGATCCCGAAGAAGAATGCAATCGGGATCTTCTTCTTGCCTGCCTCCGTGCTCACCCCGTCGTAGGGCTGAGGAATACCACCCGGGTAAGGCACGCTCCCCTGGTAGGGCGCGGTTCCCTGCGGGCTTTGTGTTCCCGGATAGCCATTCAGCTGCGGGTTGTTGTTCGGCACGTTCATTCGCTGGTCCTCTAATCGTTACTCACGCGCGCTCATCGGCTAAGGGATAAACCACATGCTGGCAAAGAGCACCACATAGGGGGCCGCATTGAGGAGGATACCCAGCCATCCGACGACTGTCTTTGCTTTCGGAGTGAATGCAACGCCGAGAACTCCAGCGACGAATCCGGCCATATTCACGGGGCCCATGACCACAAACGCGAAGAGCGGGAAAAACCCGATGATGTCCGCTCCGCTCGGGTCTGAATTCGGTGTGAGATCGTTGATCATGTACCACATAGCGAACGCTGTTGCGCCGACGATGACCAGACCGAGGATCCCACAGATCAGGGATACCCGGCTCGCTGTTTTTCCGCCTTGTTGCTTGGGGGAAACGGCGGGCTGAGGAGGCATCTGCTGCATACCCGGGTAGGCGGGTCCTCCCGTCGGAATCCCCGCCTGCGGCGCTACGCCCGGCTGCGCTACGCCTGCCTGAGGCGATCTGCCTCCATATTGCGCGTATTCGGGCATGCTCACGATGTCCTCCGTCCAACGGGTATTTCAAGAATTGAGATTAACGGTAAGTTCCTACCCGCGCAACGGAGCGCTACACCAGGAGAGCGCGCAGCACCTGGGGTGCCCCATGGGCCAGGAGAGCCAGAACAATGATGACCCACCCTGCGATTCCACAGGAGATGCTGATTCGGTCGCCCCGCGGAGGGAAGCTCACCTGGGGTTGGGCGACATAGGTCTGAGGGTATCCCAGATAGGGTCCGCCACCCTAGTAGAACCCGCCATTCTGGTAGGGGACACCACCCTGGTAGAACCCATCACCCGGATAGAGTCCGCCACTCTGGTAGGGCATACTCCCCTGATACGGCACACTATCCCCGTAGCTGTCCGGCTGAGGATTGTTGATCGGCACAGTCATTCACTGCTCCTTGCCCTTATGTCTAGTGCGTGCTGCCGTTCATCACCCAGAGGATAAAACAGATTGCGAAATAGATATATGGACTCACGTTGAGGACGATCCCCAACCAATTCAACCGCCACTTCCTTGACCGATCCGAGAACCTCCTGATCCCGATGACCAGGCCAGTCATGTTGAGGGGGAGCATGACCGAACTTGTCACCTGTGGAATAAGGCCGACGAAACGTAAGACTGAGTGATGGGTCTTCCCAAATTCCGTGCTGGTCAGCAGCCAAAGCCCCAGATAGGTTATCAGGTGCAGTGCCCACACCGCCGCCCCGCAAGCAATGGACACCCAGTTGACCCGCGGGGGCATCTGCACCTGGGGGCCGACCGGGCAGGACTGCGGATACCCCTGGTAGGGGCCAGCAGCCTGGTATGGGTTGGCTCCCTGCGGCGCGGGCTGCACGGGCTGCGTGGGAGCTGCGGGCTGCCCCGCGGGCTGCTGAGAATAAGGCATGCTCATCATGTTCCTCCTGTGTTGCACCGACATGTGCTGACAATCCGTCTCTCCATGAGCGGATCACAGATACCGCCACACAGACAACGACGGCACGACAAGCTCTCGCATCCCCGTTCGAAAAGTCTTTCAAGAATTGAGACTATCGAAGAGGAAAAACCCGCGCAACGGAGCGCTACACCAGGAGAGCGCGCAGCACCTGAGCGACCCCGGCCTCGTTATTGGAAGGCGCGACGAAGCGCGCGGCCTCGACGACGTCCTGGGAGGCGTTGGCCATCGCGAAGGACAGGTCCCCCTCGCTCATCATGGACAGGTCGTTTCCCGCGTCGCCGAAGACCGCGGTCTGAGAGCGATCCACACCGAGGAAGCGCTGCAGGTCGCGCACGGCGCTCCCCTTGTCGACGCCTCGGATCTGCAGGTCCGCCCAGTTCGCACCCGAAATCGCGTACTGGTGCGTGTCGGCGAAGTTCGCCAGGGTGGCCTCCGCGAGCGCCTGGACCGGCCCAATGACGTAGACGGCGAGCTTGACGATCGCGTCATCGATCTGCCCGGCCTCGATGGCGTCAATGATGGCGATCTGGTCGTCGATGCGCTTCGTGCGGTGGTAGTAGGGCATGACGCCGTCGACGAAGCGGTCGTCGGTGCGCTCGACGTAGGCGAATTGCTTGCCACACATGACTAGGCCTCCGTCGATCCCGTCCGGCCTCAAGGTGGCTTCGCGCACGAGGCGGACGGCCTCGCGCATGGTGGGGGCATCGAGGGGGCTGGAGGAGACCTCGACGCCGTCGCGCATGACGATGCCTCCGTTCTCGCCGATGACGGTCATGCCGGGGCGGCCGGGGAACATGTCGATGAGGGTCCACACCTGCCGGCCGGACGCGGGCGCGAAGGTGACGCCGCGCGCGTCCATCTGGTCGAGCAGCTCGTCCATGCCGGGCGGGAAGTTCTTGTCGTCGTCCAGGAGGGTGCCGTCCATGTCGACGGCTGCCAGGCGCAGGTCGGCACCCGCGTAACGCGCGGGGTCAGTGGGGGTGGGTGTCGTCATGGATCCATTGTGCCCGACTGGGGACCCGGGTGCTCACGACCTGGGACGAGGCCGGGGCAACCTCACGCTGCCTCACACGGCATGTGCTGCGGAAGCAAGAGAGGCGACTAGAACCACCAGAAGACAACGGCCACGATGAGCAGCGCGGCGGCCACGAAGGCGCTGAAGCGCGGGAGGCGAGGTGCCCCCACGGGCAGCGAGTATTGGGCGGGCGTGTGCAGCGCGAAAATTTCCTCATCGAGCGCGGCGCGCGTCTGCGGGCGCACGGTCGGCGGGAACGAGGGCGGCGCGGGGCGCCGACGCCGAGCGGATGGCCTGGTGACCTGGGCTCCTCGCGCGGCACCGCCGACTCCCCCAGCATGCGAGTACTGGGAAGACGAGTGATACACGGTCTCTCCGTTGAATTCATGCGGTTCAATGGCATCATTCTAGCACTTATGAGGCGTGCGTCACACACCTTTGTGTTCGAGATTGTCGGTGTGAATACGGATCGGCCCCGGCCTCGTCAATAGGGGGACGAGGCCGGGGCCCGGACGTGCGCAGATGCCGGCGAGCTACTCTCGTCCCTCGCGCACGCCCGCGAGGATCCGACGACGCAGGGGCACGGTCGCCTCGGAGGCTACGACGATGAGGACCACGCCGACGATCGCTGAGGCGAGCGCGATGAGGAATCCCTTTCCGGCACCCGCCGCAAGCATCGGTGACATGAACACCATGCCGAGCAGCATCGAGCCGACGATCATGACGAACGCGGGGATCGCGACCTCGAGGCGGCGGCTGCGATCCATGAAGCCACGCGGGGACCCCATGTAGGACAGGGCGCGCACCTGGTCGGCGGAGTCGAGGACGCGGATCGACTGATTGACCGCGGTCGACACGGCCCCGAGGGCGAGGGTAATCGCGAAGGTCAGCAGCATGCCCCTGTTGATGTCGCCGATGACGATGAGCGCGACCTCGTCGGCCCGGTCCCCGCTCATGGAGATCGCGTCACTCGCCGGGTACATGATGCCCACGAGGAACCCGACGAGGGCCACCGCCCCGAAGGAGCGCCACACGGCGCGCGGATCGTCGGCCAT
>JAHYYD010000018.1:15654-17507 GCA_019425105.1 Actinomycetota bacterium | reverse complement strand
TCGAAGGTGACGACGAAGCCCTCATCCTTGCCGGAGTACACCAGATCGGAGATGACCGGGGCCTTCGTGTCGAGGCGGAAGTTGTAGGAGATCGACTGCCGGGCAGACGGCGGACCGTCGTTGGATGCGGCGATTTGCAGCGTGTACATACCGTCGGGCATCTGCGCGAACTTCTCCGCGTTCGCATCGAAGGCGGTGGACTCGTGGTAGGCCTCGACCCAGGTATTCTCCTCGGTGCTGGTCAGGTACACGGACTTCCAGTTCTGGTGGTTGGTCACGGAGAAGACCGTCTCCCCGGCCTCGTTCGTGTAGGTGCTAGTCAGCGAGTGGACGCTGCGCAGCGTGCCCGTGCGCGGTTCGAGGATCGTCGGGGCGCCCGAGGCCGTGGACCGCGAGATCACGTAGCGCTGCGGGTTCGGGTCGCCGGTGCGGTCGGCCGCCTTGACGAGCGGGTTGTAGCCGAGGGAGGCGCCGGTCTGGCCGTTGACGATGTCCGAGGCCCGGGTGTGCGCCCCGCCCACAGAGGCGAGCGCGTCGAAGATGGGGGCCTTGCCCCAGTCGCCGTAGAAGCCCAGGTAGGGCACGGCCAGGTCGGGCTGGCCGTCGGTCTTCGAGGTGAAGCGCACGAAACCATCCAGGAACGTGCCGTTGGGCGTGTTGTCCGCGACGTAGGAGGCGAACTCGCTGCCGGGCGTGATGTCGATGCCAACCGTGGCCTCGCCGCTCGCGGGAACGGTGACGGTCGCGCCCTCAGCCGACGCAGACGCAGCGCCCGAGTACGCGATCTCCACGCCATGGCCTCGCCAATCCGAGGAATGCTCCGTGAAGAACCCACCGTCCACGATCTCCGACAGAGCCTGCGAGCTCAGCTCATAGGTCGCCGCCGTGCCGGACAGGTTATGCAGCGTGACATCAAAGTGCCAGCCCTTCGTCCCGTCCCCCAGATCCGCCTTGGGACGAGACTGCTCAGGCGCACCCACCACCGTCGGGTACACCGACGAGGTCGTCGCCGCCAGCGCGTCCACCAGGCCCGCACCCTGCTTACGCGGGGAATAGAGCGCGCCCGTCGTCTGAGCCGCATCCGTCAGAGGACGAGCCGTGCCCATAATGAGGTTCTGCACCACATCGGCCTGCTGGCGCGCACTCATCGACGCAAACAACGGATCCGACTGGACGCGCTGGAGGACGATCGCGCTGATGCCAGCCATCTGGGGCGTGGCCATTGAGGTGCCCGAGGTCTGCTCGTACGCACCGTTCGGTATCGACGAGAAAACGTTGCCACCGGGCGCAGCGATCTCCGGCTTGAGACGCAGATCCGGGGACACGCCCCACGAGGAGAACTCCGAGGCCTCGTAGATGGAGGACTGCGGCAGGACCTGACCCTCGGCGATGGAGAGCGTGTGTTCGGGGGCGTCCAGCATGGCTTGGCCGTCAGCCTGGGAGATGAATGCGGCGGGCAAGTCCTGCGTCGTCAGGTTCATGATGATGAGCGAGCCGACAGAGACGTTGTTGTAGACGAGAATGCCGGCCGGATGCAGGTCGTAGAGGTTCTCGACCTTCTTCTGGTAGGTCATCTTGCCGCGCGAGACCAGGGCGATCTTACCGGCGAGTCCGTCCGGGTATTTCTCCTTGAGGGCGGCAACGTCCTCCTCGGAGGCGAACCCGGCGTCCACGTACTCGTAGGTGCCGGCGGGCAGGTCGGAGAAGAAGGCGACCTTCTCACCGTTGAGGCCACGCGCGCGCTGATATCCGATGTCTTTCCCATTGACGGTGAAAGCGTTGCGAAGCAGGGCGTTTTCGACCGAGGCGACGGCAACCACCGACGAATACGTGGCCGGCTCGTCCATGACCGA
>JAHYYD010000018.1:4589-15644 GCA_019425105.1 Actinomycetota bacterium | reverse complement strand
GTTGACGGTGAAGGCATTACGGATGAGCGCGTTCTCGACGGAGGCGCGGGGGGCCACCGAGGAGTGGGTATCGGGGTGGAGGAGGACCGAGGAGTCGGGGTCCGAGGCGTAGGGCAGGCCCTTGCCGGAGTTGTTGCCGTACCCGGTGGAGAAGGCGTTGCCCGCGGCCGCGTTGACGGTAATACCCGCGTCCTGGAGCTTCTTGTACACGGTCGCGTAGACCGTGTCGGCCTCGTTATCCATGCCGGCCGTCCAGCCGAGCGACAGGTTGATGACGTCGGGATGCAGGACGAGCATGTCGTCGAGGGAGGCGAGCAGCGCCGAGTCCAGCAGCGCGTCGTCCTCGCTGCGCGTCACCTTCGCGACGATCACCTGAGCATCCGGAGCGGTACCGATGATCTTGTCGGCATTACCCGCGGCGATGCCGGCGACGTGCGTACCATGGAAGCCGGAGCCTCCCTCGCGCGGCGACGCATCGTTGTCACTGTCCGCATAGTCGTAGGCGAAGGGGAACTTCTGCGAGATGTAGACGCCGGTCTTGCCCTCACCCAGCTGGGACGAGAGCGCAGCGACCTTCTGCGGGGTGAGCGCGGGCGTTCCCGCGAGCGCGCCCGTGAACGCCTGGTGGGTCGTGTCGACACCCGTGTCGATGACGGCGATGACCTTGCCTTCGCCCTTTTGCGCGACCTGGTCGGTGCGCATCACCAGCTGGGCGCTCAGGTTGGCGGGGTCCTGCCCGCCGTTTTGCGAGGCCTCGAGGCCTCCCTCGGCATCGAGGGTCGCTCCGTCGTTCACGTGTCCCTCACGCTCGAGGAACGCTGCGCGCACGCCCGGGGCGCGACGGATCGCGTCGAGCGCACCGGCGGGAGCCTTGAGAGCAAAACCCGTCAGGACGTTGTCATACTCGTGCTCCACCTGCGCCGAGGCGCCGGGGAACTGAGCAGCCACAGCCCGGTTGATCTCGCTGATCGCGCCCTCGCGGGGTGCGCCATCCTCGAGCTGGACGATGACGCCGACGACGCGCGCAGGATCCTCATCGCCGGCACTTGAGGCGGGCGCGGACTGCCCGGTCTTCGAGGTCAGCGCCGTATCAATATCGCCCGCAGGCAGGGACGCCGCTGCGCCATCGCGGGCGCCGGACGGGCCCGCGGACAGGGGCGAGGCCAGGGTGGCCGGCCCGGTGACCGCGAGCGCGCACGCGCCGACGAAGGCGAGGAGGGCAGCCGGTTTCTTCGTTGACATAAGCCTTCTCCAAATGTGTTGGGGGACGGCGTGCCGGTGGCATGCGGTACGTCGGTGTACCAGCCGTCTCCTCACAAAATACCGCACATAGCACGGGTGACAATCACCGTGTTGCTTATTGATACGTTAAGCGCAGCTGAATTGTCTAACGTGACGGGCCCGGGAGCGCATTGCTGCGTTCCCGGGCCCGGTCTCTGTGCCTATTGGCGTCTTCTCGCGTCGATCACGGGATCCACACGCCCGAGGCGTTGAAGGTGTAGCTGCGGCCGTTGATGGCCTGCGTGCCGGTCACCATGGCTCCCGAGGGGGACAGGTAGTACCAGGCGCCGCCCAGGTTGATCCAACCGGTAGCCATCGCACCGGAGCCGCGCAGGTAGTACCAGGTGCCGCCGTCCATGACCCAACCGATGCGCATCGCACCGTTGTCACCCAGGTAGTACCAGGAGCCGCCGATCGCCTGCCAGCCGGTGAGCATCGCGCCCGAGCCGTGCAGGTAGTACCACGTGCCGCCCAGGTTGATCCAACCGGTGGCCATCGCTCCGGAACCGTGCAAGTAGTACCAGGTGCCGCCGTCCATGACCCAACCAGTGCGCATCGCGCCGTTGTCACCCAGGTAGTACCAGGAACCGCGGACGATCTGCCACCCAGTGAGCTGCGCGCCGGAGCCATCGTGGTAGTACCAGGTGCCGCCATCCATGACCCAACCAGTGCGCATGTAGCCGCGTCCGTCGAAGCGGTAGGTGCGGCCGTCAATGACCGCCGAGGTGTTGGCCGGGTAGGTGCCATCCGCGTTGCGGTACCACCAGCCGATCGAGTCCAGCATCCAGGCACCGGAGGGGGCAGGCTGAGGCTGGGGCTGAGGCTGCGGGTCAGGCGCGGGCTGCGGGTCAGGCGCGGGCTGCGGATCGGGAGCAGGCTGCGGATCGGGCTGCGGCTGGGGCTGCGGCTGGGGCTGAGGCTGGGGCTGAGGCTGGGGCTGAGGCTGGGGATCCGGAGCAGGCTGCGGATCAGGCTGAGGCGCAGGGTCAACCCACGGGGCGGGCGCTGTCGCATCGTGCTTCACGGACTTGACAACGGCGATCGTCGTCGCACTTGCCTCGGTTCCGTCGGGCAGGGTGGCGGTCAGGTTCACCTGATTCCAATCAACGACGTTACCGCCAGTGATCGTCGCGCTCTTGCCGTCCTCGGCCACCTTCAGAATGACCACACCGTCATACTCAAGGCTCCAGGACAGGGTGGCATCCTTGAACTTCTCGGGCAGCAGCGGCTTGAGGGTGACAGTCTCACCCTCCTCGAAGTCCACGCGAAGGAAATTGACCGCAATCTCGTCCTCACCCAGCTCGCTGGCGCAGACCTGGACCGTAGCCATCACCGGGTCGAAGACCGTCGGATCCATGTAGTCAGAGACGGCGCGGACGTCCGAGCAGCCTTTCTTCAGGGCGGTCACGCGGCCCGAGCGATCATCGACATTCAGGACGTCGATATCGTCACCAGTCCAGTTGACTTTCGTCATGTTGGCGTTGTCTGGCTTGTGCGTGACGCCGATGTACGTCTGCTGACCGACAGTCATGTTGAGCTGACCGGACTCGATACCGAAATCGAGGGAGGCCATGGCGACGGGTTCAATCGCGACATCGGCGCGCTTGGACGGCAGGCCATCGCTGCCCCAGGCGACAAGCTTGACGGTCGCGGGGAGGGCATCGGTGTGGCCGGCCTGGGACCAGGCCGCCTGAATGTCGGAGAACTTGATGGTGAAGAGGTAGTGGTGAAGGCCATCGTCGGTGACATTGCCGGGGAAGTCGACGACACGATGGTAGAAGATCGCGTCGGTCGCGGGGTCACGCAGGTCAATGCTGGACAGCCCGGGATTGTCAGTGACAGAGAAAGTGACCTGACCGCCAATACCCTCGCTGGTGGTGGCGAGGTTGGAGATCATTGGCCCATACGCGTCGGGTGCGGGGGTTGCTGCCAGGGCAGGAGCGCCGAAGGCGACACCAGACGCTGCCATTGCGCCGGTCGCCAGGGCTGCGATCAACGCCCTGTGAAATGTGTATGACATGCTCACTCCAATGTTGATTCGTGCGAGCCATACCGACCGGTTAGGTTCATCGGCTCACAATCCGCACGATACTGCGCAACCAGATACCTAGCAACGGCTTACTAGCTTACCATCCAGTAGCTACAAGGCATTATGAGGGGAAATGAGGCACCCCTCCGCGCTCCGGTCAGCATAGTTTCAACACGATCTCTGACCAACGCACATATGTTCAATGACAAAAGCACATATGTTCACCGCGATGCGCCGAAAAAGCAAACTTCTCGGTCATAAAGATTTCATTTGACACGGTAAATTCCGCGTAGAACTGACTGCAAGTAGCACGTCATTGGCCACGAGCTTGACAAACAGATCCAGACGCGCTGCGCACACCTACTGGCGGTCAGACAGCTCCAGGTTCGCCCGCACGACGATGCCGATACGACGGACCATCGCCTCGTCCACCCAGGACCCGTCGAGGGCCGCCAAGCGCGGGTGGGTCGGCGCCTCGTCGAAGAGGCGATCAAAACCGAGGATCGCCCGCCACAGGGGGATCAGCTCCTCGTTATAGGTATGACCGTGACCGCCGGGGGCCGTACCCGCGACGGGCAGGTCGGCAAGCACCTGAATGAAGGTCACGAAGCGCGTGAACTCGACGAAGCGGGACACGTCGCGCCCCGCCCTCTCGCGCAGCCAATCCGGCTGATTCCACAAGAGCTTACGGTTCCACCACACGACCGGGTCGGAGGGATGCTGGGCGTAGATCAGTCGCGGGAATCTCCACGGCCCCAGCTCGCGCCCGTACAGGTCGGTGCGCAGGTCGGAGGGTTCGTTTACGAAGCGCACGCGCCGCCCGTTGTAGACGACGGGCGCCACCTCGGGGCTGCCCTTGTGGCGCTCAGCCGTGAGCTCGGCGTGCATCGGCGTGAACGCCGGGGTGCCCACCCACAGGGCGCCGTCCACCTGCTCCAGCGCCTCCTCGACCGAGGAAAACACCGACTGCGAGGCGAAGGCCCCCAGGGACTCGCCGCACACGAAGAGCGCGGGACGGTCGGCCTCGTCCATCGTGTCGAGCTCGGCGCGCACCGCGCGGAAGAGGGCAGCCGACGCCTCCTGCGCGGGCTCGAGGCCGGTCAGCCAGTTAAGCGCCGACGGCACGTAGGAGTACTGCAGCGAGGCGGTCGCGCAGTTGCCGCGCGTGAGGAACTCGAGGGGTTGGACCTGCCACTCGTCGACCCAGCCGGACCCGGTCGACGCAGCGATCAGGATGACCGCGCGATCGAATGCGCCCGTGCGCCGCAGCTCGGCGACGACGGTCGCCGCGGCCACCTCAATGCCCGCCCCGCCCGTGGGCATGCCGGAGTAGACGCGGATGGGTTCCATGGCCTCGCCTCCGCTGACCTGGGCAATATCGAGCCGCGAGGGGCCTCGGCCAAGGAAGACGCGCCCCTGACCGCCGACCGACTCCCAGGTGACGGGCGAGGCCGGGGAGGCGGAGCGCTCGGGGACGAAGGGCTTGTAGATGCCGCGCGCGGTGCGCGTGTTCATCTGCTCGGCGTGATGACGGAAGAAGCCGATGCCGCCGCGCAGGATCACGTTCGAGGTCAGGAAGAAGACGATGACGGTCAGGATCGCGACGCCGGCGACGACGGCAATCGGGTGCGGCATATAGTCACCGAGCGCCGCGATGAGCATGCGCCCGAGACTGTTCAGGGCACCCACGATCGCGATGAGGCACCATGCAACGACGACGGTCCCTGCGGTTCCCAGGAGGTACTCGCCGAAGGTCTCGCCCGGCATGTTGACAAGTCTGGCGGCGACGCGGGCCCGGCGATACGACTGGATGACGGCGTAGAGCCACCACATCGCAAAAAGAACTGCCGCGCAGACGCGGAAGCCGATCTCGACGGGCTCGGATGCGCGGATGGTCAGGCCCGTCATCGCGATAATGCGGGCACCCACGTTCTGGACAATGACGCCACCGACGTACCCGCAGGAGACGAGGACGCCCGAGGCGACCGCGTGCCACGCCCAGGAGCGCGCCATCAGCGACGGTGCCACGCTCACCGCATACATGGCGAGGGCAGCGATCACTCCCAGAAACGACAGACCCATGGTCCCCATTGTGCCAGGGGTGGCCTGACGGTTCACGAGGGGCACGAGGCCGACGGTCCCACGCGCGATCGTATTGTCCACGAGCTGGGCGAGTGCGCGTGCCACCACTTCCCGATCGCGCATTCCACGTTCCAGCTCGAATGCCCCGAGCATGCGAGCCACGAGCACATCGAGCACTAGCTCGGCAACCCCTGTCGCTTGACAGGCGGTCAGTGTGTTTGCAGGTTGATGGAATGAGCGCAGATGTTGGGTTTACTCCGGGCAGGCTGGTTGAGGCTGCCCGGGGTATTGAAGCTAACGCTGAGCCTTTTTCTCAGGCGGTGTCGATGATCGGCGAGGATGTGACGTCCGCGTCGGAGGGGATCAACGGTCCGTTCATGGAGCCGTTGGGCAATGCGCTGACTATGTGGGGTGATTCCCTGAGTGCGTTGTTTGATGACTTAGAGCGTTTGGCCGAGGCTTTGGTGGGCGTCGAGCGGTCTTTTGGTGCGTGCGAAGAAGAAATTATGCAGTCGTTGGTTCAGGCGACTTCCGGGTCGGAGCCGGGCGGGGATTCGTCGGGTGGCGGCTTGTACGACGAGCTGATGCGGCTGTCCCAGCCGGTATCATGATGGGGGGTTGTCAATGAGTAGCGATTCGATGCTGGTCTTTGAGGAGGCCTGTGCCACTGAGATGGCTCAGGCTTTCCGTCAGAGAGTCCTGGTGGTTAAGGATTTCATTCCTGATGTCAGTGCTGACATTAGGGCTGCTGTGGGCGATTGGACGGGTGAGTCTCGTCAGGCGTGCGATGGCGCGCTTAAGCGCCTGGAAAAGCGCGGTGAGGAATTGGCGGATGTGTTGACGGCGGCAGCTGAGGCGATGGAGAAGATCCTGGCGGAGGGTCAGCATGCTGAGTCTAAAGCGTTTGCGTGCATCGACGGTTAAGGATTGGCGATCGTGAGTGATTTTAAGGTCGATGTGGAGGCCATGTCCTCGTTCGTACAGTCGTTGTCTTCTTTTGAGGAGGCGGCCAAGGAGTAAGACGTGGAGGATTGGGTGCCTAACTCGGGGATGCTGGAGAATCCTGAGGTGTGGGAGCGCACGAACGCGTTCCAGGACACGTGGGAAAAGGGCACGAACGACTTGCGTGATGAGATCAAGGCTGCCTCCAGTGCGGTCAGTGGCGCTCTAGGTGCCTATAGCGAGTACATGGATAAGGCTAAGGAGTACATGACGACTGTTCAGACGGCTGCTGAGGCGCTCGGCCAGTCGCCCGTCGTTGGTTCGGGGGCGTGATCTGACGTGGGTGTTGTTGCCCGTGGTGCGCCAGTTTTTTCGATCGGTGGGGATCCTGGTGGTATTTCGACGCGCGCCGCGGTGATGATGGCTCGCGCCGACGAGTTCGGGAATATCCATTCTGGTTTGTCCTCCCTCAACGCTGATGGGTGGGAGGGCCGGGCGGCGGATCATTTCCGTTCGAAGTTCAAGGTGCAGGTCCAGGGCTGGGTGGACGCCCAGGAAGCGTTCTCGTCGGCGTCCGAGGCCTACTCGTCGTATGCGTCGACGCTGGCGTCGGCGCAGTCCCAGTGTGATGGGATTCGCGTCCGTTGGGAGCAGGGCCGCGACGCGGTCCAGCAGGCGCAGAACAATCAGGCTGATGCGCGCAGCGAGGCCGCCGCATATGGTGTTTTGCCCGTGTTTGGTGCCTCTTGTAATGAGGGTCCGGGCCGCTCGGCCATGGCGGCCGCAGAAGCTGATTTCCAGACGCTGGTCGATCAGGTCAACGAGGCCGGTGACCTGCTGATTACCGCATTGAATGCGGGTATTACGAAGCTGCCCGAGCGCACGTGGTGGGATGCGGTGACCCGCACGGCTGGTTCGATCCTGGGCGGCGCCTTCGAGGCCGTTGTCGAAATCGTGAAGCTGGTATGGAAGCTGAGCGGCGGCGAGGGCATGTGGGACTTCGGCCGCGTACTCATGGGCGACATGACCCTGGACGAGTACAACATCAAGCATAGAGAGATACCCACCGAGACGTTAGCGGCCATGGCGAAGGCGCTGTGGAACGACCCCGTGGGCTTCATGACGGCTGTCGGCAAGTCTCTGATTGACTGGGATACGTGGACCGACGATCCCGGACGCGCCATTGGCCACCTCCTGCCCGACGTGATCCTTGCACTTGCGACCATGGGTGGCAGCGCCGGCGTGTCTGCCGGCGAGAAGGCCCTGACCGGCGGAGCTCGTGCTCTCCGCATCGGTAAAGAGGTCATCAAGGCGATCCTGCCGATTAACCCCGACGACGTCCGTTCCCTGGCTAAGCTCGGCAAGAACATGGTCGGCGAGCTCAGCGCCCGCGGCATCGATACGGCCGCGGATCTGGCGAACACCGCAAAGCACCTGGTCGGAGCCGCCGACCACGCCCACGACCTGGGTCACGCTGCCAACGGCATGGCTGGCACCCTGGACGGGGCCGCTGACGCCGGCCGCGCCACGAGGGCTGGCGCGGCTATCGGGGACACTAGCCACGCCGCGCACGCAGTTGGCGGGGCCGCCGATGCTGCCGGTAGCGCCAGCCACGCGACGCACGCCGCTTCTGGCGGTGGCGGTATCGCCAGCGGTGCGAGCAGTGCAGGCCATGCAGCTTCTGGTGGCGGTGGCTTCGCCAGTGGCGCGAGCCATGCCGCAAACGGTGCCGGTAGCGCCAGCCACGCCGCTCACGCTGGCGGCAACGCCGCAGACGCTGCAGGCAACGCCAGCCACGCCGCTCACGCTGGCGGCAACGCCGCTGACGCTGCTGGTAACGCCAGCCACGCCGCACACGCTGGCAGCAACACCGCAGACGCCGCGGGCAACGCCAGCCACGCCTCGCACGCAGGCGGCAACACCGCAGATACTGCGGGCAACGCCAGCCATGCCTCGCACGGTGGTGCGGATGTCAAGGATTCTGCTCTTCCGCCCACGGATCCGGGCCACCGCTCCAACGGTGTGTCGAGTGCGGCTCAGCCCGCCGCGACGCCTCATGCCTCCGCAGCCGGCGATGCTGGCACCGCCGGGCATGCGGCTCCCGCGAACACTGCCCCCAGCGCGTCTCACAGTGCTCACAACAATGCGTTTATGAATGCGGATACTGGCGGCGCCACCCACGGTGCAGGAAGCACCGCCAACGGCGCAACCGGTGCTCCTGCGACCGGCGCGGGCACACACGGCGCTCCCGCGACCGGCGCACCCGCAACTGGCACCCACGGCGCACCCACTACCGGTGCTCCCGCTGCTGGCTCGCACGGCGGGGCTTCTGGCCACGGTGCTGCTGGCGGCTCGCCCGCTGCTCCCGTGCGCAACGACGGTGTGGGCGAGCGCGCGGCACCGTCTGAGGCTATTGCGCAGAAGAAGCCCGTCGATCCTGACAAGATATTTACCCGTTCGGGCACCAATTTCGGTGCCCCGGCGAACAAGATCGATACGCACGTTGGTGGCAACCAGAAGAGCTTGGATCATGTGGATGTCACGCCCGGTGATTCCGACAAGGTTCCCAACGGCCAGTACCATCCTGTCGAAACCGCAGGTGGTGCCCGCCGCGGCGGCACCGACGGAGCTCCGTCGTCTGCCGCGGTCGGGCCTGACGCTGCTGCTGCAGCTGGCGGGAATCCTCCGCGGAAGCCTGATGATTCTTACCGTGTTGGCCCTGATCGTTCCATGACACCTGACGAGGTCGGGTCTCAGGCTCCCGCTGCAGTTGGCGGGAAGTCTCCGCGGAAGCCCGACAATTCGTGGGACTCCGACGGCTTATCGACGAACCGGGACGATTTCGATCTTTTTGGCTCTGAGAACAGGAAGGACTCTTCCTACCTGGATTACAGCTTGACCCACGCTAACGGTGAGACGCGCGGTGCCGATGAGCTTGTCGGCGCGGGCGTTGGTCGTAGCGAGGCCAGCGTGGGCGCTCAGGGATCCTACGAGCGCGCTGGCGCCTTCGGTGGCAGCGATCCGAGCCGTGTGAGCCACGGAGCGGACGGCTTCGGCAGCACCGCCGATTTCGGAGCGAATGCAGGACATGCAGGTCACGGCGCACACGGCGTCAGTAATTCCGCTGATGTCGGTGGCGGCGTAGGCGATGCGTCGCGTGGAACGTACGCTGCTGGCACCCCCACGGGCCAGGGCGGTGGCCATGTTGGCGCTGATACTGGCACCCACGGTGGCTCGTCGACCCCTGCACAGGGTCCGCACCGTGCCGATCCTGGCATGCCCACCGGTGATACGCACGGCGTTTCACGCGCTGATTCCACCCCCGGCCACGGTGACACCCCCCGGGCAGGGCAGGGTGGGGACGGTCGCCCCGGCGCACCGTCATCTCACGATGCGCATAGCACTCCCAAGAAGGAAACTCCTGCCGGGGACAGCCTGGGCGGCGACAAGCAGCCGCATAGCGGAAAGAATGCAGCAGACACGCCTGCCACCCACGCGGACGAGGCCGCCGACACCAGGAAGGCTGGCCACGGCTCCGGCGACGCACATGGCTCCGGCAAGGCCGATGCCGACGCTAAGCAGGGGCACGACTCCGTCGAGCGCGCGGACGCCGACCCGACGACGAAGGACCACTCCGCCAACGGCAAGGCCAACGATGCCGCTGATTCGACACGCCACGGCGACAAAACCGAAGCCGACAAACCCGGCCCTGATGCACCCGAAAAGTTACCCTACAACGAGATCGCCGAAGACCTTAGAGGCGAACCCACCCGGCCTGCTAAGACCACCCCCGAAGACCCTCAAACAGTCGACGACTACGCCAAGGTCCTCGACAACAACTACGAGGCCAACCGCGCAGCCACGGCCGCCCCAGATGCACTCGAAAAGTCGCCCAACGACGACATGATCGAAGAGCTCAGTGGTGAAACGCAGCCACATGGCGGAAAGTATGCAGCCGACACGCCCGCCACCCACGTGGACGAGGCCGCAGACACCACGAAGGCTGGCCACGGCTCCGGCGACGCACATGGCTCCGGCAAGGCCGATGCCGACGCTAAGCAGGGGCACGACTCCGTCGAGCGCGCGGACGCCGACCCCAAGGCAAAGGACCACTCCGCCAACGGCAAGGCCGACGACGCTGCTGATTCGACGCGCCACGGCGACAAGACCGAGGCCGACAAGCCCACGTCGGACAAGTCCCACAAGGAAGACGACGCCGCACACCACGACGGCGACGAGCACCCCAAGGACACCGACGACAAGCACACCACCAAGACCGACGACGCCGACACCAAGTCCACCAAGGACGAGGCCGACACGCACAAGTCCGACAAGGATTCCGGCGAGCGCGCGGACGCCGACCCCAAGGCAAAGGACCACTCCACCAACGGCAAGGCCGACGACGCCGCTGATTCGACGCGCCACGGCGACAAGACCGAGGCCGACAAGCCCGAGGCCGACAAGCCCACATCGGACAAGTCCCACAAGGAAGACGACGCCGCACACCACGACGGCGACGAGCACCCCAAGGACACCGACGACAAGCACACCACCAAGACCGACGACGCCGACACCAAGTCCACCAAGGACGAGGCCGACACGCACAAGTCCGACAAGGATTCCGGCGAGCGCGCGGACGCCGACCCCAAGGCAAAGGACCACTCCACCAACGGCAAGGCCGACGACGCTGCTGATTCGACGCGCCACGGCGACAAGACCGA
>JAHYYD010000018.1:0-4489 GCA_019425105.1 Actinomycetota bacterium | reverse complement strand
ACGACGCTGCTGATTCGACGCGCCACGGCGACAAGACCGAGGCCGACAAGCCCACATCGGACAAGACCCACAAGGAAGACGACGCCACACACCACGACGGCGACGAACACCCCAAGGACACCGACGACAAGCACACCACCAAGGCCGACGACGCCGACTCCAAGTCCACCAAGGACGGTGACGGCAAGTCCGACAAGGACGGTGACGGCAAGTCCGACAAGGACGACGCCGACGACGACTCCAACAAGGACGACACCGACTCCAAGTCCGACAAGGACGAAAAGTACGAGGATCTCTACGATCACTCACACGATAAAGACGGTCCAGATTCCTCTTACAATCCAGAAACAGATCCTCACAGCAATCCGGACCCTGACTATGACAGCCTGCCGGATCCGTCAATTGACCAGTCTGAAGGTTTTCCAGAAGGAGTCGACCCATACAGAACTCCCCCAAAGACACGACGCCAGCTTGAGGAAGCACTTGAAGCTTGGGAGTCCTATCAAAAGAAGGCGCTGCCAGATGATGCAGCTAAGTGGCATTCAGGACGTTACGGTTTTGATGACGTAGTAAATCCTGAACGCGCACTGGGATACAATCCCGACGGGTCGCCACGTTCCATGGAGGACTTCATGAATGTCTACTATGACAAAGAAAAGAAGCAACCAGTTTGGCCATGGGACGTCGAAGGACTCCGCAAGAATGGGGCAAAACTCAACGCAAATTACCACGAGTACACATCGATTACCCCATTCATCAAAACGCACGGCGAGGATTTGTGCCGACTCGGAGACCCCGGCGGTAAGTTCGCGGCCGCAGTACACAAGGACGGTACGCTTCCATCGTTTGGCGAGCGAGGATTGTTCCAGCCCTTCTCGCTGGGCGCACCGGATATGCGCGCACGCCTGACCGGAGAACTTCCCGAGGGACACATCGTCAAATACGGCGAGGTCGCCCCTGCTTTTGGCCAACCAGGAGGGGCAATACAGCTGCAGATTTGGGGACCTGACGAAAAGACGGGTATCATCAGGGAGTTGACACTAAAAGAGTGGAAGAAGCGGGGGATCATTGAGTATGTCAAACACGATTAGCGAAGATGAGTTCATCAAGACCCTGGTTTCCTTGCTCGAGCGAGAGCTTTACGTTGTCAGCGAGGATCACGTGTGGTTTCGGAGCAACGATCTTAATGTCATGATCCACGCGTGGTACGAGGACGGTTTCTACTCGGGCGGGTCAAGCGAACGCCTCTCTCCCCCTGGCACCAGCATGTGGGCGGATTCTCTCACCCCCGTGAAGCAGTGGCTCGTCATGGATAACTTTGATCTACTGCGCTATTGCCTCGGCCTCGAGTATTTAGGCATCAGGTTTCGGGAGCTGCTGATCGCGCCGAACTGGTCCCACAGGCCCGGCACCAATCAGTACTCCCTTGAGCTGTGTCACAACGATCAGCCCACCGGCGTCTTCGCAGGCAAATGGTCTGACGAAGCCACCAACCTGACATGGTTCCTGAACCACACGCCTGAACGACTCCTCGAGATCGCACGCATCGAGAGCAAAGAGGAAGCCTGTCAGGCTCTTTTCGGAACCACACATATCCCCTACAGGGACGACAACTAAAGCAAAATTCAACGCCTTCATGATAACGCACTCATTGGGGCCGTGGGCAGCCCCGCCCATGCTGGAAGAGTTCGACGATCTCATATCCATGCTCTGTGCGAACTCTTCAATCGTGCGCAAGGAACAAGACGGCAGGCTGTTCTTTACCATCGATGGAATTCTCTTTGATTCTTTCTGGTACTCGACAGACAACTACCGCTTCGGCACGAGCGAACGCCCAAGCCGTGTCGGCGCAACACTGCGAACCCCGAGTTCGACAGTTGCGAGATATGAGTTGGTGCGCCTTCTGGGTGCCTACAACCGATGGTCGCATGGGCGGCAGGCAGTCGAGCTAACGGCTGACCCGGATTCCCTCCGAGCAAGCTGGACGATAAGCCCCGGACAACTACCCGGCGAGCAGGTCCTGTCAATGCGCAGTTGCCCCGACGTAGAGTTCACCTCTTTCGATGAGCAACGCGCGTACAAGCTCGCACATCTCATGCAGCATCCTTTTCAGGAAGCGCTAAACTGTACTTAGGTGAGTAGAACCAGCACACCAAACAGGGTTCGACGTCCGCTGTTTCACAGTCGATCACTCTCGCAGCCACAAGCACGAAGGCCTCGACAAATGAACATCTTTCTCACGGCGAACATGAAGACATTTGAGGACTTCATAGCCCTCTATGTACCGGGGGACGAAGCACGCGCGAACCGGGGGCGTTCCCTGTTCAGTTACGCTCTCGGAAACAGCAAAGCGGAAGAGCGATACAAGATCGTCGACTTCCTACTTGAGCGCAATCCGTCGTTCACCCACAAGTCCGGTGATGGCGCGTCGCTCCTGCACATCCTGCTAGGAAGCCTCAACCACGACCCCGTCCGCGATGCCGCCATCGCACAGGTCCTGGTCGACCACGGAGAGACCTTCAAGTGCCTCGACGATCGCAGGCGCCTACCCCTCCAGTACCTGCTCCCCGCCCATCGCTACTCCGACGAGGACCTGGCACCCATCTACGACGTCATCTTCGCATCCCCGGACCCAGGTTTCACGACCGTCGTTGACGGGGGCAAGCCTTTCCATGAGCTCGTCCGTGCATTCGAGGACCGGCACGTCCTCGCGGACCGTATCGACGCCTACCTGCGCGCGCAGGATGACACCCACTGACAGGAGTACTGATGTACACCACCTACATTCGCGACGCCGGAATCGCCGTTGTCTCGCGCAGGATCCTCGAGGGAAGCGCCACCATCAAGTGGATGATGCGCGTGGTACCGGTCGAGATCGAAGACTCCGGCTGGCGCGTTCTCTCGGGCGACGACACCGGCGAGTACATGAGCGACCCGACCAACTTTTTCCGGGTTGACTTCAACATTCTGTGCAACATCGAGCCCGCCTGCATCGGTATCTACGACCTGCCGATCGGCTCCGACATCCAACTGGTCGTCGAACCTGACGGCCGTCGGCGCTGGTTCGACAACAAGGCTCGCGAGGAGATCCGCTTGCACTGACGCAGGTGTCGTCCCCCCGCCCTCACAGGTGAGAGATCCACACGAGGGTCGCGTAGGGGATCGTCACCTGCTCCCCCGGCGCATACCCGAGGTGGTCGTAGAGGTACCAGCGCAGGTTCGCCTGCATGCGCGCACGCCCCGCCTCCGACGAGCGGATATACGAGGAGCGCGTCGTTCCCAGGGTGAGGATCTGCTCGGGGGTCATGCGGTCCTCCCAGGCGACCTGGGTGAGTGTCATCGGGGCGAAGCCACCGCCCGGTGCGGGCGGCCTGTCGGGGCGGTGCACGTCGCCCGAGCGCATGATGCGCGTCAGTCGATGTACCCACGGGATCGATACGGCCATCTGATTCCACACAATGGCGAGCGCGCCGCCGGGCGCCAGGATTCGGGCTACCTCGAGGCCCGCACGCTCAGAATCCACCCAATGCCAGGACTGGGCAAAGACGACGATGTCGTACACGTCGTTCGACAGTCCGGTCTGCTCCGCGACGCCATCATGCCACGTCACGCCCTCGATCGACGAGGCCTGGGCGCGCATCGCCTCAGAAGGTTCGACCGCGTCCACGAGGAACCCGGCACGGGCCAGGAGCTCGCTCATCTTGCCGGTCCCCGCACCGATGTCGGCTGCGCACAGCGGCCCGTCCTGCCCCGACGCGTCGGTACCCCGAGCGCACCGCGCGGCTTCGACCAACGCGGCCACGGCCTCGTCCGGGTACGCGGGGCGCACCGAGTCGTAGGCGCCGCCCTCCCCGACGTAGGGATTCACGTCGAGGGAACCGGACACACTGTTCGGCATCGTGCCACAATCCGTGTTCTGAGAATACAAACAAGTGGTGTCAGCGGGCCCAGCCACAACCTCGTCCTGGGGATCGCTCACAGGAGCGAGCTCCCCAGTCGGCACACATTGTCGACGTAGTGGACGTGCCACGGCTGGCCCTTCCACTCCTCGTACGTGAGCTCGCGGGACTGCCCGCGCGTGCGCTCGTCGTTGCCGTGCAGCATCTCGACCAGGCGCGCACTGTCGGCGACGAGCACGATCTCGTAGTTGAGGCCGAAGGAGCGCACGTCCATGTTGGAGGAGCCGATGATGCACAGGCTCCCGTCGACGATCATGTACTTCGAGTGGAGCATCCGCGGCTTGTGATACAGGTGAATGCGTACGCCCGCCTTCAGGAGCGGCCCGTAGTAGGAGCGCTGCGCGTGGCCGACCAGGAACTGGTCGAATTGCTCGGAGACGAAGAGCTCGACCTCGACGCCCGACAGCGCGGCGTTCGTCAGCGCGGTCATGAGGGCCTCGTCCGGGATGAAGTAAGGGCTCGTGATCGACACGTGCGTGCGCGCCGAGGAGATCATGTGGATGAACGCGCGCAGGTTCGGCTCGCCCTTG
>JAHYYD010000179.1 GCA_019425105.1 Actinomycetota bacterium | reverse complement strand
CCCAGGCTTTGGCGCGCATCACGAGAGGCGATGCGGAGTACTACTCCCCATCGCCTCATCCGTGTGCTGAGTCGGCTCATCAGATCCTTGGTGCAGTGTCTGCCAGCAGATCCTTCAGCGAATCCCCCCTCGATCGGTCGACGATGCGACCGTCGCGCAGGAAGACCGTCCGATCTGCCCATGCGGCCATTCTGGCCTCATGAGTCACGAGGATACCGGCTGCACCGGCATCAATGTGATCACGCAACACCAACATGATCTGTTCGCCAGTGTGAGAATCGAGCGCACCCGTCGGCTCGTCCGCAAGAATGACCGAGCGGTTACCCACGAGTCCACGGGCGATCGCGACGCGCTGGCGCTGACCACCGGACAGGAGCTCCGGGAAACGATCCGCCAGGTCCGCAACGCCCACCTCCTCAAGCGCGGCCATCGCGGCCTCGCGCACCTTGGAGGGACTCACACCATCGAGCTGCAGCGGCATCTCAACGTTCTCGAGGGCCGACAGCGAGGGAATCAGGTTGTAATCCTGGAAGACGTATCCAATCGACCGACGACGAACCTCGGCACGATGAACGCTATCCAGGGCCGCCAGGTCAACCCCGTTGATATAGACATGCCCTCGGGTCGGACGCTCCAGGCCACCGGCAATCGAGAGCAGCGTCGACTTACCGGAACCGGAGGGACCCATAACAGCGAGAAGCTCGCCGGGTGCGACCTCAAGGTCGATCCCGTCGAGCGCTCTCACTCGGACGCCGTCAGCGCCGAACTCATGTCCGACGCCAGCCATCCGGATCGGTAGTGGCACAGGCTGGCTCATCGCACCCCGGCACGCTCCGAAATGCCAGCCTCGGCCTGGGCCCAGTTCATCGAGCGGCCCTTCGCAGCGGCAAAGGCGGCACGACGCGCGGCCTCGGAGACCGCACCGGACTCAATGTGGTCGAGCCAGTTGAGCTCGGCCTCAAGGTCGAAGATGTGACGCTCAAGAATAAGCTTCCACGCGAGCTCACCCTCATCGGCCGAAGCCTTCAGGCGGGTCACATCGCGCAGGGAGCTCAGGGTCGAGCGACGCTGGGTCTGGATCATGGCCTCAACGTCGACCGTGGGATCGGCGGCGGCCACAGCGAGCTTCATCACAAGCTCATCACGTTCGGGATGTTCGCGAGGAACAGGGGTGGACCACCAGGCGGCGAGGACGTCACGACCGACATCAGTCAGCTCAAAGACCTCGGAATCACGGCCCGCATTGGTCTCAGCATGAGAGACGACCTGGCCGTCGCGCTCGAGGCGCTGCATCGTCTGGTAGACCTGGCCGATGTTCAGCGGCCATGCTCCGCACGTCTGCTCCTCGAACATCTGCTTCAGGCGGTAGACACCGGCGGGCTGCTGCGCAACAAGTGCCAGCAGGGCATTGCGAACCGACATAACTCTCCGTTCGTTGTCTGGACGTGTAGACGATCGTGGTTGAACAGTATCTATCGTACGCCAAAATCATTGTTAGAGCGGGGAATCGGCGGTGGGTTACCTAACAAAAACCCTACCGGCTGGTTAGACAGGGGTTCGCGAAATGACGGGGAATATCGAGGAAACCGACCGTGACACCAATAAAAGTGCCAACCACATTGCAGACACCTTTTTCAAGTTTTTCAGTGATATTCCAACGAAGCGACAGTCGAACAGTTAGAGCCCTCCAAACTCGAGACGCACCTCGTCCAAAACCGGATAAAACCGCCCCACAGGGCGCTCTGACCATGGGGACAGAAGTTATTTGTCACCCGACAGTCTCAAATTTTGAGATCTATCGCTCACGCGAGGACCTACTCGGCGAGGACGTCCTCGACATCTTCCCAGAGCACCTCCGGCGACGACGACGCGACAGCCGCCCAGAATTCGCCATCCTTATCCGCCAGCAAGGGCACCTCGTCGGGGTACAGCTCGGCGAACTCCACGCCCGCCAGCACCTCGCACACATCCTCGCTGGTGGCGAGCAAACGCCAGCTCTCGCCCGACAGATCCGGGTACGACACCGCATCAACGACCCGCACAGCGAGCCCCGCCCACGCCTCGTCCGCAACGTCCGCCCAGAAGGATGCCGTCGCCTCGTCAACCTCGGTATCGATCACCTCGGCGATCTCGCGAGCAACCTTGGGCACCTCCACAAGGATCTCCGTCACGTCGCCCCGTTCGAGCGCACTAAAGAGCACCTCCGGCACCGCCGTCGACACAATCCCCTCTCCCGACGGCTCACCCAATGCGCTGAGCTCGAGGAAGGTCTCCCTCAGCTGCGCAACATCGATCGCCCACACCGACAGCATGTCATGCTCATCCGCATACAGTCCCCCTTCGTCGCACCGCGATACGACGGCGGAGCGCGGGCCGACGAAGAAGGTGACGCGGCGACATCCGGCCGGAGCGACGACCCAGGCGGTCAGCACCTTCGTCGCCTGCGCGAACCCCTCGAAGACCGCGGCGAGGTGCGGGACAGGAGCATCGCCGACGACGAGGCCCTGGCTGCGCAGCAGCTCAACGAAAGGATGCGCGGGGTCGACGATGAGCCCATCGGCGTACGAGCGCAGGGCGTCGCACTCCAGCCCGCTCATATCGAAGACGACGCCTTCCTCCGTCTCGCATGCATTGATCATGATTTCTCCTGCGCTCTCGAACGGGCACCTGCGCGGCACCGAAACGAGGACAACGCTACGGCACACCGACCGCCAGCGCGAGCGCCGACCGCGACCGGCCCCTACCCGGGAGGCTACACTGGTGGCGACTAGGAGGATTCACCGATGAACACCCCGCCACCCGCAGGCCCCGCCCCGGCCTCGTCCCCGATTCCGACCCTCACCCTCCCGACAGGCACGCCCATCCCCGTGCTGGGTTTCGGCACCTACAAGGTCGCACCCGAGGACGCGTACGACGCGGTGAGCCGCGCCCTCGAGGTCGGGTACCGTCACATCGACACCGCTCAGATGTACGGCAACGAGGCCGAGGTCGGGGCGGCGCTCGAGGCCTCGGGCATCGCCCGCCAGGACCTGTTCGTCACCACGAAGGTCGACAACTCGAACCACGAGCCCGAGCGGGCCGCCGCCTCGATCGAGCGCTCCCTCGAGGACCTGCGCACCGACTACGTCGACCTCCTCCTCGTGCACTGGCCGCTGCCCACCCTCTACGGGGGCGACGTCGCGCTGCCCTGGCCCGCGCTCGAAGACGCCTTCACCGGCGGCGGCGCGCGAGCGATCGGCCTGTCCAACTACGAGCGCGAGCACGTCGAGGCCGTCCGAGACATCGCCACGTTTCCCCCGCACGTCCTCCAGGTCGAAGCCCACCCCTTCCTGCCCAACGCCGCGCTACGCGATTACGCGCAGGGGCTCGGCATGGTGTTCGAGGCCTGGTCCCCGCTCGCGCGCGGGCGTGCCGTCACCGAGGCGACGCTCATCGAGATCGGGTCCCAGCTCGGCGTGAGCGCCGCCCAGGTCGCCCTGCGCTGGGCCCTCGACCGCGGGCACGTCGTCTTCCCCAAGACGCTGAGCCCAGCGCGCATGACCACCAACTTCGACCTCTTCTCCTTCTCGCTGAGCCCCGAACAGCGCGCCCGCATCGACGCGCTCGACGAGGGCGAAGCGGGACGCACGGGGTCGCATCCCACCACGATGGACCGGCTCTGAGGACGGGTACGATACAGGTATGGCTTCCAAGCTCACGCGCGCCGACCGCGCCATCGTCCGGCTGGCCGACGGCACCGTCAAACAGCAAAACCTCCTCACGGGCACCGAGGTGTGGACCGTTCCGGGCCGCGGCAACCGACCCCTGAGCGCCCCGCACGCGGACCACAACCCCATCTGCCACGAGGCCGACGGGCACCACTGCGCGTTCTGCTCGGGACGCTACCTCGAAACCCCTCCCGAAAAGTCGCGCCTCGTGCGCCACGAGGACGGGACCTGGGAGCAGCTGGACGCCCTGGGTGCCGATCAGCTGACCGACACGGTTGCCGAGTTTCGACGCATCCCGAACCTGTTCGAGATCGTCTCCTACAACTACTGGCACCTCAACCACGGCCACGTCCCCTCCGAGGAGGACCGACGCCGCATGGCCCACTACCTGGCCTCGGACGCGGGATACGAGCACGTCATGAACGTCGTGCGCGCCCGCATGCTGGCCTCGGGCATGAGCGAGGGCGAGTTCGCCGCCACCAGCGAAACCGCGCGCCTGCAGGCCGCCAACGGCTTCTTCTCCGGCGGCCACGACCTCATCATCGGCAGGCGCCACTACGTCGACGGGGCCGCCGAGGCCCACCAGCTGGCCGGGTCGGGCACCCTCACCCCCGAGGAGCACGCGCAGTACACGGCCTACACGGCCCGCTCGATGCGCGACCTGTACGACCTCGACCCTGCCGTGCGCTACGTCGCCACCTTCCAGAACTGGCTGCGCCCCGCCGGTGCCTCCTTCGACCACCTGCACAAGCAGCTCGTCGCCATCGACGACCTGGCAGTCCAGACCGAGGCGGAGTTGGAGCGCCTGCGCGCACAGCCCGACATCTACGACCAGATCTTCACCGTCGCCGCCACGCGCAAGCTCCTCATCGCCCAGAACGAGCACGCCGTCGCCCTGGCCGGTTTCGGACACCGCTTCCCCGGCATCGCGATCTGGCCCCTCGGACAGGCCGCAAACCCGTGGGAAGTCAGCCCCGAGGCCATGCGAGGCATCTCCGACATCCTGCACGCCGCGCACGCCG
>JAHYYD010000178.1 GCA_019425105.1 Actinomycetota bacterium | reverse complement strand
CGCACCAACAAGCCGAAAAGTCACCATAAAACCAACACGTTTTGTCCTATAACCCCGTAGAGGAATGAGTAGAACTTCTTCTTGGTTGCTGCGACATCTCGCGATAAAGCATGGACATGCTGTTCAGGGATGACGAAGCCTGCATAGCCAAAGACAGGTGAGGTATTGAATCTCTTGTGGTCCTTTGAAATAAAAGCGCCGGCCTCGCCAACTTCGTCGATGTAAGCGATGAGCATGTTTCCCCTCACTGAGAGACGCAAAGACCCACGGCGCAACGTGTGCGCTCGTGGGCCCGCGGATCGGCACTCTGCGAGGACTTGCTCGCCGTTACCACTTCTGATCGTAGTCGGTGTGTTGGCGTGCAGTCAATAGTGGACGTGGATACGCCCGAGGCCGGGGCCCCGCGTGGGAACCCCGGCCTCGTGCGGAAAAACCGATCAGGCGAAGGTCAGCGCCTGGCGGGCGATCGCCAGCTCCTCGTTGGTCGGGTAGACGACGAGGGTGACGGCCGAGTCGGGAGCGGACACGATGCGCGGCTCCTTGACGCGGCCCTTGTTGGCCTCGACGTCGATCTTGACGCCGAAGGGGGCGAGGGCCTCGGCCAGCTCGCGGCGCACGTCGTCGTCGTTCTCGCCGATGCCGGCGGTGAAGGTGATGACGTCCAGGCCGCCGAGCTCAGCGGCGTAGGAGCCCACGTACTTCAGCAGGCGGTTGATGTACACGTCCATGGCGGTACGGGCGCGCTTGGCGGCCTCGGGGTCGGAGGTGTTGTTGATGACCTCCCACACGGAGCGCATGTCGGACTCGCCGGTCATGCCCTTCATGCCGGACTTCTTGTTGAAGAGTGTGTCGACCTCGTCGACGGTCATGCCGGCGACGCGCTGCAGGTGGAACACGACGGCGGGGTCGATGTCGCCGGTGCGGGTGCCCATCATGAGGCCCTCGAGCGGGGTCAGGCCCATGGAGGTGTCGATCGGCTTGCCGTTCTTGACAGCGGAAGCGGACGCGCCGTTGCCCAGGTGCAGGACGATTTGCTTGAGGTCGTCGCGGCCCAGCATCTTGGAGATTTCCTGGGAGACGAACTGGTGGGAGGTGCCGTGGGCACCGTAGCGGCGCACCGAGTACTTCTCGGCGGTCTCGGTCTCGAGGGCGTACAGGGCGGCCTTGTCGGGCAGCTGCTGGAAGAACGCGGTGTCGAAGACGGCGACGTGGGGGACGTCGGGCATGAGCTCACGCGCCACGTCGATGCCCTTGAGGTGGGCGGGGTTGTGCAGCGGAGCCAGCGGGCACAGCTCTTCGATCAGGTTGCGGACCTCGTCGGTGATGAGGGCCGGGCCATCGAAGTAGCGGCCGCCCTGAACGACGCGGTGGCCGACGGCGAGGATGTGGGCCTCGGCCAGGGACGGGCCCTCCGTGTCGAAGAGGCGCAGGACCTCACGCATGCCGACGGTGTGGTCGGGAACCGGGAGCTCTTCCTTGGTGACGGCGTCGCCGTGCTCATGCTTGATGAGGCCGGTGGTGTCACCGATGCGCTCGACGATGCCCTTGGCGATGGCGTCGCCGGTCTCGGGGTCGACGAGCTGGTACTTGATGGAGGAAGAGCCAGAGTTAATGACGAGAACGGAGGACGAGGTCACGCGTTCGCCTTTCGTGTTGTGGGGTTGGGGGATAAAGGATGAGGCCGGGGCCCGTTTACGTTTAATGGTAACCGGACCCCGGGGGCTCGTTCCCGTTCAGCCCTGGGCCTGGACGGCGGTCAGGGCGACGGTGTTGACGATGTCTTCGACGAGGGCGCCGCGCGACAGGTCGTTGACGGGCTTGTTGAGGCCCTGCAGGACCGGGCCGACGGCGAGCGCGCCGGAGGAGCGCTGGACGGCCTTGTAGCCGATGTTTCCGGCTTCCAGCGAGGGGAAGACGAAGACGGTGGCCTTGCCGGCGACGTCGGAGCCGGGCAGCTTCTTGGAGGCGACGGCCGCGTCGACGGCCGCGTCGAACTGGATGGGGCCTTCGATGGCCAGCTCGGGGGCCTTCTCGCGGGCGAGGCGGGTGGCTTCGACGACGGCGTCAACGTCAGGGCCGGATCCGGAGGTGCCGGTGGAGTAGGAGAGCATGGCGACGCGCGGGGTGACGCCGAACTGGGCGGCGGTGCGCGCGGAGGTCACGGCGATGTCGGCGAGCTGCTCGGGCGTGGGGTTGGGGTTGACGGCGCAGTCGCCGAATGCCCACACGCGGTCCTTCATCGCCATGAGGAAGATGGAGGAGACGACGGAGACGCCGGGGGCGGTCTTGATGATCTGGAAGGAGGGGACGATCGTGTGCGCGGTCGTGTGGGCGGCGCCCGAGACCATGCCGTCGGCGTCGCCCATGTGGACCATCATGGTGCCGAAGTAGGACACGTCGGTGACCTTTTCGCGGGCCTGTTCGAGGGTGACGCCCTTCTTGGCGCGCAGGCGTGCGAATTCTTCGGCGTAGCGCTCGAGGTATGCGGGGTCGCCCACGGAGACGACCTGGGCGGCGCTCAGGTCGAGGCCGAGTTCGCCAGCGCGCTTGGCGACGTAGTCGGCGTCGCCCACGAAGGTGATGTCGGCGATGCCGGCGGCGAGGACCTGGGCGGCGGCCTGCAGGACGCGGTCGTCGTCGGGCTCGGGCAGGACGATGCGCTTGCGGTCGGCGCGGGCACGCTCGATGAGGTCGGCCTGGAAGGCGAGCGGCGTGACGGCGGTGGGGGTGGGGGCCTCGCGCAGCGTGGCGGCGGCGTCCTCGCCGAGGGGCAGGGTGAGAACGGGGACGTCGGCTTCGAGTGCGGGGGCACCGCCGGTCAGGACGACGGCGACGACGGAAGCGGCGGCGGCCTCGGCGCGCAGGCGGGCGGCGGTGATCTCTTCGGCGAGCAGCTCGGCGCTGGCGCCCTCGGCGTCGAAGGCGAGGACGACGCCGGCGCGCGTGGCGGCGGCGAGGTTCAGGTTCCAGGCGACGTGGTCGAAGGCGCGGTTCGAGGCCTCGCGGGCGGGGGAGATGAGCGCGTCGTCACCGGCAGTGCGCACGGCTTCAACCACGGCGGGCAGGGCGGAGGCGGGACGCAGGGCGGCGTCGGTGGCCGTCGTGCCGGCCAGGGCGTCGACCGTGGTGACGCCGAGAACGCGGGCCAGCTCGTCAGTAGCGAGGGCGGCGGCCTCCGACGAACCGGGGGCAACGACAATAAAGCGGGACACTCGAATGCTCCTTTGATGCGAGAAATATGTTGCTGGTCTCAGGGACCTTTGGACTAATACTAAACCCGCGCGCCCTCTGAGTCCTATTCCTTCGTTCGGACGAGGCCGGGGTCGGTTCTGTGCGGCACGAGGCCGGGGCTGGGGCGGAGGGGTGGATGTGAGCGGTCGTATGGTCGGGTGTGCTCGTGCGCTAGGGTAGGGGGCGTGAACGATGAGGAGAAGACCATGCGCGCACGAGTGGGTGCGTGGCTTGGCGCTGCCCTCAGTGCGGTGGGGGTGCTCGGCGTGATAGCGCTGGCCGTGACGGATCACCGTCACCGTGCGGTCATGCTGATGGTCGCTGTGCTCGTCGGGATGGGGGCGCTGCGCCTGTGGACGCCGGGGCACCCGTGGTTTGCGTCGCGCGCGCGTCTCATGGATGTCGCGCTGTACGTGATTCTCGCCGCGATTATTTGGTGGTTCGCGCCGTACGTGTCGACGCTCGCGGTGCGTTAAATCCGCGGAGTGTGGCCCGCGCGAGGGGTGGATGGCCTCGTCGTTGCGCTCTGTCAGCCACGTGATTTGCGCCGCATCTATCCCGTATCCTGGCTACCGCTTCAAGAATGCGTAAAGTTCGGGCATGCTATGCGTGACCCATCATCCCTATTGTCAAGGTGAAACACATGCGCGAGTTCCTGCGTAAATCCGGAATCCTCGTGTGGGTGATCGCTGCGATCATCCTCGCGACCGTCCTCGGATCCGTCCGTATCGGAGGCAACCACCTGGTTCCCGTTGAGATTGGCCGTATCTTTGCGACCTTCTCGGCTATTTTCAGCCAGTTCCTGTCCTTCTCGATCCCGCTGATCATTATCGGCCTCGTGACCCCCGCTATCGCTGACCTGGGCCGAGGCGCGGGTAAGTGGCTGGGTATTACGACGGCGATCGCCTACGCGTCGACGCTGTTCTCGGGCTTCCTCACCTACCTGGTGTGTGCCTCGCTCTTTCCGCGCCTCCTCGCCTCGACCCAGCTGGCCGATGTGGCCGAGCCAGGCAGCGCCCTGGAGTCCTACTTCACTATCGAGATGCCTGCGCCGCTGCAGGTGATGACGGCGCTGCTCCTGTCCTTCGTGGTGGGCCTGGGCCTGTCGATGGTGCCGCGCGGCGTGCTGCGTAAGGGCTTCATCGAGTTCCGCGCCATCATTACCCGCCTCATCGAGACGATCATTATCCCGCTGCTGCCGCTGCACATCTTCGGCATCTTCCTGAACCTGACCTACACGGGCGAGGCCGCCTCGGTTATTCGTACGCTGCTGCGCGTCGTCGTCGTGGTCCTGGTCCTCGAGGTCGTCATTCTGCTGACCCAGTTCTGCTTCGCGGGCCTCGTCGCGCGTCGTAACCCCTTCAAGGCGCTGGTGACGATGATGCCGGCTTACCTGACGGCTCTGGGGACCTCCTCCTCCGCGGCCACCATCCCGGTGACGCTGCGCCAGACGAAGAAGAACGGCGTGTCCGACGCGGTCGCGTCCTTCACGATTCCGCTGTG
>JAHYYD010000177.1 GCA_019425105.1 Actinomycetota bacterium | reverse complement strand
CTACAAACTGGTGCTGCTCCGCCACGGCGAGAGCGAATGGAATGCAAAGAACCTCTTCACCGGTTGGGTGGATGTTCCGCTGTCGGACAAGGGCCGCGCGGAGGCTACCCACGGTGGTGAGCTCCTCAAGGAATCCGGCGTTCTCCCGGATCTCCTGTTCACGTCGATGCTGCGTCGCGCCATCATGACCGCGAACCTGGCTCTCGACGCCGCCGATCGCCACTGGATTCCCGTTGAGCGCAACTGGCGCCTCAACGAGCGTCACTACGGTGCGCTCCAGGGCAAGAACAAGAAGGAAATCCGCGACGAGTACGGCGAGGAGCAGTTCATGCTGTGGCGCCGTTCCTTCGACGTGGCTCCGCCCGCCATCGAGGCCGGCTCCGAGTTCTCGCAGGATCAGGATCCCCGCTACGCCGGTGAGCCCGTTCCCATGAGCGAGTGCCTCAAGGACGTCATCGCGCGTCTGCTGCCCTACTGGGACGAGGCCATCGTTCCCGCGATCAAGACCGGCAAGACCGTCATGATCGCCGCGCACGGCAACTCGCTGCGCGCTATCGTCAAGCACCTGGATGAGATCTCCGACGAGGACATCGCCGGCGTCAACATCCCCACCGGCATTCCGCTGGTGTACGAGCTCGACGAGGAAACCCTCAAGCCCATCAAGAAGGGTGGCACCTACCTGGATCCCGAGGCTGAGGCGAAGATCGCCGCGGTCGCCAACCAGGGCAAGTGACCTGACGCCGAGCCCCGGCCTCGTTGATGCTGACGAGGTCGGGGCTTCGCTATGCCTGGAAACACGGGACTTTTCGGGTGTGATGACTCTCCTTATCGTGCACGTTTGATCGTGACCAGGGTCGCATGCTGGGACGAATTGCGGTCGTGCTTGAAGTTTGTTTGTGTCGTTCCTTGTATACGTGTAACGTTGAGCTTTCACACTGTATGGGTCCGATTCTCTCGCCAGCTGGTAGAATAGTTCTGCTATCCACGCAAGCATCCAGGAGTCCATCCATGTCGTTTGAAATCGGTCAGACGGTCGTCTACCCGCACCACGGCGCAGCCACGATCGAAGAGGTCATGACGCGCACCATTCGTGGTGAGGAGCGGACGTACCTGAAGCTGCGTGTGAATCAGGGTGACCTTGAGATTCAGGTTCCCGCCGAAAACGTTGACATGGTCGGCGTTCGTGACATCGTCGACGAGGATGGCCTCGAAGAGGTCCTGTCCGTCCTGCGCGCCCCCTACATTGAGGAGCCGACCAACTGGTCGCGTCGTTTCAAGGCGAATCAGGAGAAGATCGCCACCGGCGACATCGTGAAGGTCGCCGAGGTCGTGCGCGACCTGACCCGCCGTGATGATCTGAAGAAGCTGTCCACGGGTGAGAAGCGCATGCTGACGAAGGCCCGCGGAATCCTCACCTCCGAGCTGGCCCTGGCTCGCAATATCGAAAAGTCCGCCGCCGCCGAGCGCCTCGATTCTGTCCTGGCTGAGGGGCGCATCGAAGTCGAAGAAGATGCGGTCGCAGAGTGAGTCCTGCGCGGTCCTGACGGCCGCAGGCTCCGGCTCTCGCCTCGGCTGCGAGGGCCCGAAGGCCCTCGTTGAACTTTCGGGTCGCCCCCTGGTCTGGTGGGCGGCCCGCGGCCTACGCGCCGGGGGAGTGGGTGCGATCGTCGTGACGGCCCCGGCCTCGTCGATCGAGGAATTTCGCTCCGCTCTGTCCGATGTCGACGGCGTGAGTGTCGTTGCCGGCTCCGATCGCTCGCGCCAGGAGTCCGTGGCCCTGGGACTCGCTGCTCTTGGTGAGTGTGAGGCGGACACGGTCGTCCTCGTGCATGACGCGGCGCGGCCCCTGACGCCCCCGCGGGTCACCGCGCGGGTCATTGATGCAGTGCGCGGTGGCGCGGGCGCGGTGATCCCCGTCCTGCCCGTCACTGACACTCTTAAGACCGTGGACTCCTCCGGCGTCGTGACGGGCACGCCGCGCCGTTCCGACATGGTGGCCGTGCAGACCCCGCAGGGATTCCGCTGGGATGTGCTCACCCGTGCGCACGAGGCGGGTGCCTCCCTGGGCGCGGACGAGGCCCGGGCGGCCACGGACGACGCCGGCCTCGTCGAGGCGATCGGTGGCTCCGTTCAGACGGTTGCCGGTGACGAGCTGTCCCTGAAGGTCACGCGCCCCCTCGACTTGGCGCTCGCGCGCCTCCTCGCCGATCAGGAGCAGGCGGACTGAAGCGATCAGGGTGCTTCCGCGCGCACCCCGCGCGTGCCAGGAAGCGCGCCAAGGGCGACGGAGGTCAACACCGACCGGCCGTGCGCACCCGCAGTACGCTGCTCGCGATTCAGCGCGGCCAGAGCGCGGGGTTGTCGTCGATGAGTGCCCGAACGAGAGTGACCCCGCCGTCAGTGGCGAGGGCTCCGCGATACTGGGGGCGGCAGGCGAAGCAGCCGATGAGGCGCTGGAGCTGTTGGTATGTGAGGTCCAGGCACGTGATGTCGATCGTCGTGGGAACCGGGTTGCCCGTGGTTGTGATGCGTGCCTTCTTCGTGGAATCCCTCTTCACGGTGACGAGGTCGATGCCCGCGAGGTAGGGCATCCGATCCCAGGCGATGGTGACCGGCTCGGCCTCCAGTAGGGGGTGGAACTCCAGGTGGGTTGGGGTGAGTGTCAGGATCGGGCCCTGGTGGATCGTGTTGAGGCGATAGGCGGTGCCTCGCCGAATGAACAGGGCGACTCCAGTCGCGGCCAGGCCAAAGACGACCGTGACTATATCCAGGCCGATGGTCACCGCGCTGACAGCGCCGCCGGTCGTGGTGGAGGCGGACGACAGGACCATGCTGTGCGTGAGCGCGCACGCGATCAGGGAGATGGGGAACGCCGCTGCCAGCCGGATGAAGTCCGCGGTCACCAGCTTGATGGGCGCCGTCATCGGCGTGAGGCCAACGCCCCCGTTGGAGAACGTGAGATCCGGGCCTCGGCGAAGCCTCCGAGACAGCGCCGCGGCGTAGTAGAAACGCGTCGATGCGTGGCTAGCGAAGATGAAAATCGCGAGGATGAGCATGGAAAACGGGGAGAGCCAGAGGAGAAAGAGGTTGAGCAGTGCAATGAAGCTGTACAGGGCTGCGGTAACAGTCAGGGCAAACACCGCCGCTGAATTCAGGGGCCCGTCGTATTTGTTGGTCAGCATCAGTGTCTACTCTCTGAAGTCATCGGTGGCGGTGGTCGTGCAGTGAGACGAGCGTCCTGCCCAGGTCATGACGCTATCAGGATAGCGCGCGTGAGCCTGACCCGTCCGGGGACGCCAGTCAAGCGAGCTTCCCCGGCCTATTCTTGCCGAGGGCGACGCGTTGACGGCGAACAAGGCTGAGGCTGGGGTATGTCGATCATCCGTCACCCTCCACGCGCATCTTCGTCGTCCCTGGCATACCAGCATATTGCATCCGGTCAGGTTGTCCTGGTGGCTCCCCGGCCTCGTCCCCACCGCGCCCCCGGAAGAGCGGGGGATGCGAAACGTGATAGTTTCACCCTGGGCGCACGCGCGCCGCCGAGCACTCCCCATCGAAGGAGCCCGATCCCATGAGCACAACGCCCACCACCCCACACCGCGTGATCACGCGCCAAGTCGTCGAATGGGCGGCCTGGGACTGGGGGAGCGCCGCCTTCAACGCGGTCGCCACCACCTTCGTCTTCACGACCTACCTGACCAGTGACGGTGTCTTCACCGACGCTGGGACCGCCTCAAGCTGGCTCAGCAACGGCATGACCATCGCGGGCCTGTTCATCGCCCTCCTCGCCCCCATCACGGGTCAGCGCGCCGATCGACGAGGCCGGGGCGGAGTCTGGCTCGGATGGTTCACAGGGTTGGTCGTCGCCTGCATGCTCGCCATGTACTTCGTACACCCCGAATCGGTGCTCGGACCCAAGGGCGCCCTCATGCTCGGCATCGCCCTGCTGGGCCTGGGCAACGTGTTCTTCGAGTTCGCCTCCGTGAATTACAACGCGATGCTCAACCACCTGGGCGAGAAGGAGGACCGCGGCAAGATTTCGGGCTTCGGCTGGGCGTCCGGCTACATCGGCGGCATCGTCCTGCTGCTCATCCTCTACGTGGGCCTCATCGGCACCAACCTGCTCGGCGTCCCCACGGACGAGTACCTGCCGATCCGTATCTCCATGGTGATCGCCGCCCTGTGGCTCGGCGGCTTCGCCATCCCCGTCATCCTCCACCCGCCGCTGCCCAAGAAGGTCCACACCGGCGGCGATCACGAGTCCATCCTCGACTCCTACAAGCTCCTGTGGCGCACCGTTCGCACCCTGAGCTTCGAGGCCCCGCACACCCTCTTCTTCCTCATCGCCTCCGCCGTCTTCCGCGACGGCCTGGCCGGCGTCTTCACCTTCGGTGCTGTCCTGGCCAAGACCGCCTTCGGTTTCACCGCCGGACAGGTCATGATCTTCGCGATCGCCGCCAACATTGTCGCCGGCCTGGCGACCGTCGCCTTCGGCTGGGTGGACGACAAGATCGGCCCGAAGAAGGTCATCATCCTGTCGCTGTCCGCCATGGTCGTCGCCGGCTTCGGTGTCTTCTTCCTCCACGCCCGCGGCCCCATCGTCTTCTGGACCCTGGGCCTGGCCCTGTGCGTCTTCGTGGGCCCCACTCAGTCCGCGTCGCGCTCCTTCCTGTCGCGCATCATCCCCGCCGGGCGCGAGGGCGAGGTCTTCGGCCTCTACGCGACGACCGGCCGCGCCGTGTCCTTCATGGC
>JAHYYD010000176.1 GCA_019425105.1 Actinomycetota bacterium | reverse complement strand
GGAGAACCGATCTCTTCCTCGCCCTCAATGAACACGACGACGTTCACCGGCAGGTCCTCGCCAAGGATCGACAGGGAACCTAGATGCACCGTGATGCCGGCGCCGTCGTCGGAAGAACCGCGACCGTAGATGCGGTCTCCACGAACCTCCGCCTTGTAGGGGTCCATGCTCCAACGGCTCAGCTCGCCCACCGGCTGCACGTCGTGATGGGCGTAGAGCAGGACGGTCGGGGCACCCTCGATGCGGGGCGAATGCGCGACGAGCGCGGGCTTGCCCTCGGTCCCATCCGCAGCGGTTTCGCGCAGGACCTTGGCGTCCAGACCAAGGGAAGCGAAACGCTCACGAATATGCTCAGCGCTGCGCTCCACGTCGGCGGCGTGCGCAGGATCCGACGACACCGACGGAATCGCGACGAGCTGCGTGAGTTCCTCCAGCAGAGACGGGAAAGCAGCCTCCAGGCGCTCCCTCAAAACGGACGACGACAATGTGTGTGAAGTA
The DNA here is from genome assembly GCA_019425105.1 of Actinomycetota bacterium. Classification (GTDB taxonomy): domain Bacteria; phylum Actinomycetota; class Actinomycetes; order Actinomycetales; family Actinomycetaceae; genus Pauljensenia. Next base: position 4,262 of record JAHYYD010000176.1, on the reverse strand, counting down.
TCAGCCATACGACCAGGGTAGACCATGGGAGTGCGAGGCGGGCAGGCTATCCGCTAGCCTTGAACCGTGTTTGGACGAAGCAAGAACAACAACGACGAGACCTCGATGCACGTTGAGCCAGTCTCAACGACGCCCGGCGGCAAAAAAGGCCGTCCCACGCCCAAGCGTAAGGACGCCGAGGCCGCGCGTATCCACCCGCTGGTTCCCAAGGACCGCAAGGAAGCCAAGCGTGCCGCACGCGCCGCCCGCAACGCGCGCTTCGACGCCGAACAGCGCGCGCTGGTGACCGGCGAGGAGAAATACCTCCCGGCACGCGATAAGGGCGTTGCCCGTCGCTTCGTGCGCGACTACGTGGACGCACGACACTCCTTCTCCGAGTGGATCCTCGCCGTCATGATGGTCTCCATCATCCTGATCATGTTGCTCTCGATGCTCGGCAACAAGATCCCGCTGCAGTACCAGGCCTACCTGCTCTACGGATCGTCGATCCTCATGTACGGATCCTTCATCATCACCGCGGTTGAGGCCTTCCTTGTGTGGCGCAAGGTGAAGCGCACCTTTGCCGAGGCACACCCGCGCGAGGATATTCCCTCCGGCACCGGGTACTACACCTTCTCCCGCATGATCATGCCGCGTCGCTGGCGCTCGCCGCGCCCCCAGGTTGACCGCGGACAGTTCCCAAAGTAATCCGCAGACCACGTCGGCCCCGCCCCATCCACATGGTGGCGGGGCCGACGCGTTTTATCCACAGGGTCCGTCGCGACCAACCCTGTATCCACAGGGGCCGCCGTCGCGCTGGATTCCCCTTCCTCTCGCAGGCCATCCTGTTCGTGTCGGAGCATCGACGCCCGACAGAGACGACAAGGATGCATCATGCACACAACGACCACACTGCTGCCCACCTGTGATATTGCATGTGAGGAGGACGAGCCCTCCCCCGACGGCATGTACGGCCCCGCCCACTGGTTGGATGACCGAGGCATCTCCGCCCTCCTCGCGCCCTACCTGTGCGACGGGTGGGACCTCGGCGACTACGCACGCTTCGCTGATCTCACAGGTACGGATGCGCGGCGCCTCTCCACGCTCCTGCCGAAGGACGCACGCGATGACAGGCAGAACAACGCGCCTCGGATCATCGACCTGCTGCGCGCCGCCACGCACATCGACGGGCTCACGCTCGAGGGATACGTCATCCGGGCCCCTCGCCGAGACGAACGCGTCAGCATCGACACCGTGCTGGTTCCCGAGTCGGCGATCATCGCGCACACCGGTTCCCCCATCGACGAGGATCGATATCCGAGCTTTCAACACTGGCTCACGCTAGCCTCGGTCCTCGGCCTTGGCGAGGAGGCGATACCGCCCGACGAGATGCGCCTGCTCGTTCGAGACGGATCATCCACGCGGTGGTGGTGGGCATGGTGGGACTGATCAACTATCCTAGGAAGCATGATCCGACGCGCGTACAACTGGGCTTTCACACACTTCATCTCACGTTCCGACCCGGAGGATGCACACCACCTGGGTCTGGGAGCGATTTCGCTGGCCGGACGATTCGCCCCGACGCGCGGACTCATGCGCGCCACACTGGGCTACCTCGATCCCCACCACAGCCCCACCCGGACGGTGAACGGAGTCGAGGTCCCCCTAACGCTGGGGCAGCGCCGCCTGCCCTCGCGTCTGGGCCTCGCAGCCGGCATGGACAAGGACGCGCAGGCCGTGCTCGGCATGTGTGCCCTCGGCTACGCCTTCGTCGAAATCGGAACCGTCACCCCGCGCCCCCAACCCGGCAACGACGCACCGCGCCTGTGGCGCCTCATGGAAGAGCGCGGCCTGCGTAATCGCATGGGTTTCAATAACGCCGGCGCGGATGCAGCCGCGCAGAAGCTGCGCGAGCTGCGCTCAACGTCCGCGGGCCGCGCCGCCATTGTGGGCGCCAACATCGGCAAGAACAAGGTGACCTCCGAGGAGGACGCCCCGGCCGACTACGAGTACTGCGCAAAGACGCTGGCCCACTGGGTCGACTTCGTCGTCGTCAACGTCTCCTCCCCCAACACACCCGGCCTGCGCGACCTGCAGTCGGTCGATCACCTGCGCCCGATCTTGCAGGCAGCCCGCCGCGGCTGCGAAGCCGGAGCTCCCGACCGCGTCATGCCCCTCTTCGTCAAGATCGCCCCCGACCTGGCCGATGAGGACATCGTCGCCATCGTCGAGCTGACGAAGGAACTCGGCCTGGCGGGTGTCGTCGCCACGAACACGACGATCAACCACGACCTGGGCGAGGGTGGCGTCTCCGGCGCTCCGCTACTGCCCCGCGCCCTCGAGGTAGTCTCCCTCATAGCTCGCCACCTCGACGAGGAACAGATCCTCATCGGAACCGGCGGAATCTCCTCTCCGGAGGACGCGCTGCGCATGATCGGCGCGGGTGCCGACCTGGTCGAGGCCTTCTCCGCCTTCATTTTCGAGGGCCCGTCCTGGCCGGGCGAGGTCTCTCGCGCCCTCCAGCGCGCATAAGGGGCACCGTGATCATCGAACTGACCAGCGCGGATCTCGCCGCAGACTCGCGCCTGGACGACTACACGCGCCTCAAAGACGTCAAGCTTCGTTCCAAGATCGAACCGGAACGCGGCCTGTACATGGCCGAATCCGCGAACGTCATCGAACGCGCCATCCGCGCGGGGCACCACCCGCGTTCCTTCCTCATGTCCCGACGCTGGCTGCCCACGCTCGAAGCGCTCATCGCGGAGGCGACGGGCGCTCCAGACGGTGCCGATGTCCCCGTGTTCGTTGCCGACGAGGACATCCTGGAGCAGATGACAGGCTTCCACCTGCACCGCGGTGCCCTGGCGGCAATGCAGCGCCCCGTCCTCCCCTCCCTTGGCGAGTTGCTCGCCACCGCACGCGCGGGCTCGCCCGCCCGCCGCGTTGTTGTCCTGGAAAACCTGGTCGACCACACGAACGTGGGCGCGGCCTTCCGCTCCGCCGCCGCACTCGGCGTGGACGCCGTCCTGGTCACCCCGCAGTGCGCCGACCCCCTCTACCGGCGATCCGTGCGCGTCTCCATGGGAACCGTCTTCCAGGTCCCGTGGACTCGACTCGAATCGTGGCCCGGGGACATCACCGCTCTCCAGGAAGCCGGCTTCACTGTCGCCTCCCTGGCCCTCTCAGACGATTCTGTCTCCCTCGACGACTTCGCCTCGTTGCCAGCCCTCCGGGGGCCGGACGCGCGCCTCGCCATGGTCATGGGCACCGAGGGTGACGGGCTCGGGCGGCGCACCATCGCCGCCTCCGACTACACCGTCAAAATCCCCATGGACCACGGGGTTGACTCGCTCAACGTCGCGGCAGCATCCGCCGTCGTCTTCTGGGCCACCAGGGGCATTGGGGCGCAGCAACACTGAGGTTATCAGCAAGCAGCGCCGCGACCGCCGTCGTACAACGAAACGAGGCCGGAGCTGGTCACCCAGCCCCGGCCTCGTCGTCGTATGTCCGACGGTTCAGCTCATGGACGCGACGATCTCGTCGATGACATCCACGCACTCTTCCCAGCCGCTCACGGCGCGCGTCGCGTAGCCGGCGGCCTTGACCGGATAGTCGTTGCCTTCCGGATCCAGGCGGTCGCCGATGAAAAGCATCTCGGAGGCGGGGATTCCCGTCTCCTCGACGAGCTTGCCCATGCCGAATGCCTTGTCGATTCCGCGCGTGGTGATGTCGACCGAGGTCGAGCCACCTCCGCGCACATCGAGTTCAGGCACGTCAGGCTGCACGGCGTCGCGCAGAGCGGTCTTCTTCGTGCCATCCGGGTCCCAGGCGCGCTTCGCATCGAGCGGAGCTTCCTGGCCGAGCGCCGAGAAGGTGATCTGTGAGCCACGGTCTTCGATGATGTTGCCCCACGGGTTGGACTCCCACAGGCCGAGCTCACGCGCGTGACGCTCGAGCGAGGCAATCGCGCGGGCTGCCACCTCGGGATCCAGGTCGTGAGCATAGCGCTCAACCCAGGCACCATCCTCGTAGCGGTAGTAGCGCGTGCCGCACGTGGGCATCAGGTGCAGGCGCGAGAGCTCCTCATCGGTGGCGTGCAGGTTATCCAGCACCTGGGTGCGGAACTGACCCATCTGGCCACCGGAGATGATGCACACCTCCACGTGATCCAGCAGGGCACGCAGGGCCACGTCCATGCGGGCGGGCAACGGCGACTTCGAGGGCGCCAGGGTGTCATCGAGATCAAAGGCAACGAGCTTCACGATGCCACCCTACTGCTTCGC
>JAHYYD010000175.1 GCA_019425105.1 Actinomycetota bacterium | reverse complement strand
TTGAACCAGGTGGGGCCGGGCAGGTGGCGGAAGATCCATGCGTACATGTGGGGTCCTTAGTTCGTGGGTTCGTCGACGAGTTCGGCGGGCACGCCCGTGTCCTTGGGGGTCCAGGATTCGAACTTGAGGTGAACGATGTAGCGCTGCCAGTTGCCGTATTCGGGGTGGCAGGTGGTCATGGTCATCCAGCGCTCGGTGGGGGTTTCGGACCAGGATTCATCGTCGATGACGGGGGCGACGACGCGCATCTGGGTGGGGTCGGTGGCGTCGATGATCTCGGAGGAGACCATGGAGTAGACGAGGTAGTGGTCGTCGACTTCCACGACGACCTTGTCGCCCTGGCTGAGGCGGTCGATCCAGCGGAAGTTGTTGCCGTAGGTGCGGCGGTGGCCGGCGACGGAGAAGTTGCCGACGCCGCCGGGCTGGGTGGTCATGTCGTAGTGGCCGGCCCACCCCTGGTCGAGGACGTAGGAGGTGGTGCCTTCGGCGAGGGGGATCTTCATCCAGTCCCAGGTGGGCACGTGGACGAGGCCATAGACCTCACCGTCGCCGACTTCGCGCGTGAACTCGGGCGGGTCGTCGGTGCGGACTTCGCCGAGGGTGCGCTTGGCGGGCTGGTGGCTCTCTTCGTACGAGGCGATGGTCTGGGAGACCTGTCCGGAGACTTGGTAGGTCGTCCAGTAGAGCTGCCAGACGGAGAAGAGGCCGATGACGAACGCGAAGGTGATGAGCAGTTCGCCGACGACACCGACGATGTTCCAGAAGATGTTGGAGCGCTTTTTGCTTGTCGGCGAGGCTGGGGCGACGTGTTCACCCATTCGTTTCCTCCACGGTTGCGTAGTTGACTGTCTGCGAGGTGGTGGCGGGCGCGAAGCTCAGGGAGTCTTTGGTCTGCATATCCCACCCGAGGCCGTACTTTGTCACGTAGACCTGGTAATTCACCATACGTGGGTTTGCAGTAACCGTCGCGCGCAGGGTGGCAGGATCACCGATTGCTTGGATCACATAGGGCGGCGAGTAGCTGGTGCCATCGACGAGGATGACGTTGCCGATGCAGCGGATGACGGTGCGGGAGGTGACGCGTACGCCTTGGACGGTCATGGCCTCGGCGCCGGCGCTCCACAGGGCGTTCATGGTGTCCTCGATGTCCTGCTGGTGGATGACGAGGTCATTGGGGGTTGCGCCTTCGGGGATCTGCCCGGGGGGCGCGTCGGAGAGGGTGATTTGGACGCCGGGCCCGGTGACTGGGCGGTTGGAGCGGGCGGTGAACGCGTCTTCGTCGGGGGCGCCGGATTGGGGGTCGGCGGAGGAGAAGCTCTGGACCTGCGCGTCGAGCTCGGATACCTCGTTGTCGAGGGCTTTGACCTGCTCCTGGCGGTTTCGCACGAGGGTGGTCAGGTCGGAGGTGGCCGCGGGATTCTTGCGTTCGTTGAGCGCGGAGATGGAAAAAAGGAGTCCGGAGGCGACGGTGACGGCGAGGACGCCTGCGATGTGGCGTACGCTGCGTGGGCGCATCTTTCCCCCTCCCGTGGCGCTGCGCTTTGGCACTTTCCACGTCCGAGACTACGCTAGTGTTGCGACTAATTCATCACCGCCGGGCGGTTTTCTTCCCGCGCGGGCCAGCAGAGAGGACCCGACGTGGCCGAATCCAAGAAGCGTAAGAAGAATGGGCACGAGGTTGAGGACGATACCGATATCCAGAACTGGACTGACGGTATTCCGCTCAGCCCGGCCTGGTGGGCACCCGCTTTCGTGACCCTGATGATTCTGGGCCTGCTGTGGGTTGTTGTCTACTACATTTCGTCGGGCACCTACCCGGTTCCGAAGCTGGGCGCATGGAACATCGCGGTGGGCCTGGGCACGATGATGGTCGGCTTCCTCATGACGCTGCGTTGGCGTTGAGCGCGAGCGGTCTCGCGGTACACGTGAGTGTGGGGCGTTCCGGCTGCGGCCGGGGCGCCCCACTGTTTGTATCGACGAGGCCGGGGCTGACTGTCGGGTCACGGCGAAGCCGCCGGGTCACACCCTGCTGAGTTCGACCCTCATGCCCGCGTCGTACATGCCGAGGAGGGATCGTCCGGCGAGCCCGTCTTCGAGGCGCGCGGGGTGGGCGCTGGCGAAGGACATGACGGTCGCGGCCCCGGCGTGAATGATCGCGGGGGAGGCCGGGGCGGAGGGGCCGAGGACGACGGTGTGGGCGGTGGACGCGAGCGCGAGGAGGCGCGGCATGGTCTTGTTGACGAATGCGGATCCGGAGATGAAGACGTAGTCCATCTCGGGGAGCAGGTATTCGCAGGCGGAGTCGGGGTAGTCGCCGTCGAAGACGTTGCGTTCGAGGATGACGAGCTGCGCGGCATCGGGCATGGCGGCGGCCGCGAAGGGGAAGTGTCCGATGACGGCGACGCGCTTGCCGGCGACAAGGGGCGCGTAGGGGTGGAAGGTGCGCGCCCAGTTGTTTTCCTTGCAGGGGGTAAATCCGTGGGCGAGGGCGCGGACGGGGTGGGAGTGGTAGGCGTTGACGGCGGCCATGCCGATGCCGGCGTCTTCGAAGTTCCAGGACTTGGCGAGGGCCGCGACGTCGCGCAGGGGCCGTCCGACCAGGTCGGAGGGGTCCTCTGTGGCGCGCGGGCGTGACTGGACGTTCATGCCGAAGGCCATGCCGACGCCGTCTTCACTCGAGGCGACGCGGCGCCACTTGCCGTCGGTGTGGATAGCCGTGACGGTGATGTCGGCGGGGATCTCGTCGATGAGCTGGTCGTACAGGTCCCAGGGGCTGGTCATGGTCTCTCCTGTGGGAAGCATGAGGGAGGGCCCGGCACGCTTTGCCGGACCCTCCCTATATTAGGTCATCCTTAGATGCGACGCGCCTGTCGGTCGCGAACGCGTCACGCGCCGTAGACCTCGTACAGGACGCGGAAAGCGAGCGCGCTGAGCGCAACCATGCCCGCGATCATGCCGAGGGCCGCGAGCGCCTGGCGACGATTCTGCGCGGCCTCCGTGACGCCCGAGCGCGGGCGTGCCAGGCGCACCAAAACCCACGTGGCGGCCACGCCGGCGATCGCCCCGCCGATGTGCCCCTGCCAAGAGATGCCGCTGACCACGAAGCCGTAGACAAGGTTTACGCCGAGCAGGGTCAGGATCGCGGTCGTGTCGGACCCACCCAGGCGCTGCAGGACAAACACCGCGCCGAAGAGTCCGAAGACGGCGGCGGACGCGCCCACCGTGCTGACGAAAATCTCGGTGGGCTGGATCAGGCACCAGGCGAGGATGAAAGCGGAGCCACCCAGCGCGCTCACCAGGTAGACGGTGAGGAAGCGCCACCAGCCCATCACCGGCTCGATCGCGCGCCCCACCCAGTACAGGGACAGCATGTTGAACAGGATGTGCAACAGACCGCCGTGCAGGAATGCGCCCGTGAGGATCGTCCACGGGTGGGCCATCAGCTGCGCGGGCACGAGGGCGAGCGAGGACGTGAGGGAGGGCAACACCCATGTGAGGGCGTACATGAGGACGCAGATCGCCATCATCGCGTAGGTGACGACCGGCGCGCCAACGGCGGCCGCGCGCGACGAGGAACGCATCCACCGCTTCTTCGAGGAGGAGCAGTCCACGCAGATGGAACGGACCTCTGTGGGGATCGCGCAGTCCACGCACATGGGGCGGTTGCAGCGCTTGCAGTAGTCGACGCTGCGCACGCCCGGGTGGCGCGGACAGTCGGGGGCGGCGCGCGGGTCAGAGCGTTGGCCGTAGCTCGGCATGCTCATAGCTTCCCTTTCGGCGGGGGTAAGGGACGAGGCCGGGGCGCACCATCCCGGTCACTGCACGCAGCAGCGGGGGCGGCCCCGGCCTCGTCGATGATGAGGAGAGAGGGTCAGTCGACGATCTCGATGGAGTTGATGACCTGCTCCGTCACGGGGCGGTCGTTCGCGCCCGTGGGGGTCGTGGCGATGGCGTCGACGACGCGCTTGGAGTCCTCGTCGACGACCTTACCGAAGATGGTGTGGTTGCCGAGCAGCCACGGGGTGGGGGCCACGGTGATGAAGAACTGGGAGCCGTTGGTGCCCTTGCCCATGCGCTTGCCGGCGTTGGCCATGGCGAGCAGGTAGGGGTCGTTGAAGTTCAGCTCGGGGTGGATCTCGTCGTTGAACTGGTAGCCGGGACCGCCGGTGCCGGTGCCGAGGGGGTCGCCGCCCTGGATCATGAAGCCGGGGATGACGCGGTGGAAGATGGTGCCGTCGTAGAGGGGACGGGAGGTCTTCTGGCCGGTCTTCGGGTCGACCCATTCGCGCTCGCCCTTGGCCAGGGTCACGAAGTTGTTGACCGTGTTGGGGGCGTGGTTGGGGAACAGCTCGACGGTGATGTCGCCGGCGGAGGTGTGAAGAATAGCTTTCATGAGACCAATGGTCGCATCTTTTCCTGGGGGTTTCCTGTCCGTCGTGCACGTCACGGGAGCCGGTGGGCTGCAGATCACAGCCCGTTGTAGCACAATAGGAGTGAGTGGCGCGTCCGCGCCCCTGTTTATTGTGGACAGAATCGGAGACATCATGGTTACTTCGCCGACTTTCGATGCAGAAAAGCTGCGCGCATCGTCTCAGCAGCTTCGCGACGCCGCTGCCATTTACGCCGGCAAGGTTGCCGTGCGCGCCGCTGATCTGGCTGGCCAGGGCGTCGACTGGGCCGCGCCTCGCGCCCAGGCCGCGCTGAACTCCGCGATCGAGCACGCGACCCCCGCGATTGAGAACGCTGCCGCTCGCGCGCAGGCCGCTGCCGCACAGGCCGGTCCGGCGATCGAGAACGCTCGCGAGCACCTCGTGGACGACTACCTGCCGCGCGCTTCCCTCGCCGT
>JAHYYD010000174.1 GCA_019425105.1 Actinomycetota bacterium | reverse complement strand
GAACGACTTTTCTGGGAGCAGCAGTGAAGATTGTGCTGGTACGGCACGGACAGACACCCGCGAATCGCCTCGGCGCGCTTGACACCGTGCGCCCCGGCCTCGGGCTGACCCCCGAAGGGCTCCTGCAGGCCCAGCGCCTCGCGGATCGGTGGGAGTCCGAGGTTGCGCCTCCTCCCACGGTCATCGCTTTGTCTGGGCTCCACCGCACGCGTCTGACCGCGGCCCCGCTGGCGAGCGCCTACGGGCTGACCCCGCAGGTGCACCCTGGCATCCGCGAGCTGCGCTCCGGCGATCTCGAAATGGCGGCCGACCCGTGCTCTCAGTCCCTCTACGTGCGCACGACCCTGTCGTGGTGCGCCGGGGAGTTGGACAACCGTATGCCGGGCGGCGAAAACGGGCGCGAGGCCCTGGCCCGATCGCTGGAAACCGTGCGCCGCGTGGGACTGGCGGCTCGCGAGCAGGTGGGGGAGGAGGCCGTGGCGGTGTTCGTCATCCACGGGGCGCTCACGCGCCTGCTGGCTACCTGGCTGTCGGCCGACATTGACGAGGCCCTCGTGTCGAAGCACTTCATGTCGAACACGGGCACGACCACCTTCGAGTGGGCTCCCGGCTTCGCCCCGGCCTCGGCCGACGACCTGGCCAAGGGCCTGCACGCCCTGACCTGGAACGACCGTCCCCTCGATCAGTGGGTCTGAGGCTGGTTCTCGTCGCCTGACGGTCCGGCGGTGGGTGCCACGAAGGGGGAGACCTCGTAGAGGTATGTATGAGAACTGATACCGGTTGATCCGTTTGTTGTCGTCAAACCGTCAGTCGGGGTACCCTGAGCTTGTGGTCAGTGTCGTGTAAGACACCACAACGAGGAGGTACACCGATGTCCCGTTCCCTGCCACTGGTTGTCGTTATTCCCGGTATCGGGGGAAGTGAACTCGCCGATGCGTCCGGCGCAATCGTCTATAGAGCCGGCTTGGGTCATCTCCTCAGCGTGGGGCGAGATCCGAGCGTGCTCGATCCGAACAACGAGCTGCGCCCGGTCGGACTTATCGGGCCCTGTTCGTTGATATGTTGGCAACTCATTACCGGCTACGACGGCTTGCTGAACGGTATCAGCAAGGGACTGGGACTATCCCCTGGACGCGTCGTAACCGCGGGTGCGGAACTGGTCGATCCGGACGCTACCGTGGTCGCCTTTCCTTATGATTTCCGCCGGTCGGTGGAACAGATCGCCAACGATCTGGACCGTGTCGTGCGCGCGCGGGCGCAGGGACGGCGCGTCGTGCTCGTCGCACACTCGATGGGCGGCCTGGTTGCCGCGTGGTGGTGGGCTTTCCTGAGTGAGGGTATCGATGTCCATCAGATCATTACCCTGGGAACGCCGTTTCGCGGGGCGGCGAAAGCTCTCGATGTCTTGGTCAATGGGATGCGCATCGGGCCATTTCCCGCGACTCAGGCTGTTTCTGACATGGTGAGGACATGGGATTCCCTCTTCGATCTGCTGCCCCACTACCAGGTTGTCGATGGGACTGACAAGTATCAGTACCCGTACGAATTGCCTTCTGACATCACGTCAGCTGTCACTGGATTCTCAGGCAAAGCGCTCAACGCCTATCAGAAAAACCAATGTTTGCATGAGGCGCTGCTCAATAGGGTTGCAGAGAGTGGGCGCAATCCCTTCACCGTCTACTACTCCCAGGGACACGCGACTCTGGGGCACGCCAGCATTGATACTCACTCGGATGGACTCGTGGTGGCCAAGGGGAATCCGCGAGCGATCCACGCGAGCTGGGATGGTGGCGACGGGACGGTTCCGATGTTCTCGATGATTCCCTATCTTATGGAAAGAGACGTTTCCCGGTGGCGGCGACTGGCTGGCAAGCATCAAGACCTGGTGGAAGAGAAGTCAGTCTTCGAGCATTTGTCGGAATATTCACGCACACGGTTGCCCGCCGCCGCCAGGGGTGGCAGCTATGAAGCGAGTGCTTACCTGCAGCTTGATCTCGACGATGTCGTGCTCGCGGGCACTGAAGCTGAGGTGAGGCTGCGCGTGGTAGACAAGGATGGCAGCGTATTGAATGCGGAGAAAGTCGGGGGCAATGTGGGTGGGCACAGGTTCGCTGCGGAACGCTCTGACGACGGATGGTGGCTCGCTCAGCTCCCGCGACTGGAGGAGGGGGTGCACTCGGTGATGCTGTCGGCGACGGAAGTACCCGGTGCTGGTCGGGTCGGAATGAAGACGCGTCTGGGGGTGGCGTCGTGAACGAGCGCAAACTGTGGGATTCGGTGAAGCATCCGATTGGCTTGGCGGATATGGTTCATGTCGGGTGGGTGCAGCGGTTGCTTCGTTCTGCGGAGTGGATGGGTTTTCCTGGTCCTGAGCCTGACCTGGTTGTCGGTGGGCAGACGCGTGTAGAGGCTCACGCGAGGAGGGTTTTTGATAAGTTTTTCGAGCTGGGGATCGAATACGTTGCGGAGCCGACAGATAGCGAGCCTGGGGCGCAGCGTATTCGGCCTGTTAATGAAGTGCTTGCTTTTAGGAAAGCGACGTGTATTGATCTGTGTGTGGCCTTTTGTTGTGCTGCGCTCGATGCTGGGATTTACCCGCTGATCCTGACGGTTACAGCCGATAGAGGGTTCGACAGGCATGCGATTGTTCTGGTTCCTCTCGAACGTATGTGGACAACCGGCTGTGATGCGATTCTTGAGACGGGGTTTAGTCGCGAATTATTGGAGGTGGATGGGGAAGCACTCGGGACGATGGTGTATGAGTCCGAAGGTGACTCATCGGGCACGTGGCTGGCGATTGATGTTCAGCAGGTGACGGAATCGGGGGCTAACTGGGGTGCTGCGCTGTCTTCGGGCGCTCAGTATATTCGGGACTGGGAGTGGGATGTGTGCGTGGACGTTGGGGGTCTGCGCAGTCGCACCCCTGATCGGGAGCTTCCTCCCGGGGGACACATCGAGAAGGTGTTGGCTCCTGCTTATGCCGAGCTGCCCGAGGATTTCACGCCCCTGCAGCTGATCAAGGCGCGGCACGGCGTCGTGCCGTACCAGCAATGCACCGAGATGCGTCGGCTTCGCGCGTGGGCAACGACGACGGCGGATGCTTCCGCACCGTCGCAAGGAGGACGTAGTGGCGACATTGCTGTCGCTGTGGTGACGGGTGCTGGCGGTTCAGGTAAGACGCGTATGGCTGCGCAGCTGTGCCACGATCTGTCCACGATCGGATGGTACACGGGGTTTTTGCCCTCGACGACCGAGGTGACGGATGAGGAGCTGGCTGCTCTCGCGGCGGTAACCACGGAGCTGTTGGTGGTGGTGGACTATGCCGAGGAAGCTCGGCGAGGTCTCATCGCGCGGGTGGTTCGCGCGCTGCGGGCGAGGGAGTCGGCGACCCGAATCGTGTTGACAGCGCGCGGTGCGAAGACATGGTGGGAGGAGTTTCGTGAGGAGGCGGAGCAAGACGGAACCGTTCTGAGGAACACGCTGCCACTATCCATTCGTGGCAAGCAAGAAGTGGAGGCGGATCCGAGGTTCTTCGGACGCATGTATCGCAGGGCGGTACAGCGTTTCTCCTATGATCTCAATGGGGTTGTACTGACAGACGTTGAGGTTCCCGAGGGCCTGGGGGATACCGCTCTTGATGTGGTGTTGAGGGCCTGGCTCGCCGTGTGCGGCGACAATGATGGGGCTGAGGAGGCTATGCCGACCCGGGAAGAGCTCTACGACAAAGTACTGTCGATTGAGTTTGCTCGGTGGCACAAGGAGCCGAAACTGGGAGACTTCAGCTGTGACCAACTGCGTCGCGCCGCTGCCACCCTCAGCTTGCTTGCCCCGAGCCAGGACGAGGATGCGGTCGACGACGTCCTGAGCAGATTGCCAGAGTGGAGTCAGGAGCATCTGCTCCGCAGTCGTTTCGCAGAACTGCTAGTCCAATCCCTCTTGCGTGATGACGGCGCTGAGGCTGTGAGCCTGCGGCCCGATCCGGTTGCAGAACACCTCATCCTGGAGGTATTCGGAAAGAAGCCGGACCTGCTGGATCGGGTGCTTCCACAGGATCCGGCGCAGGTACCTGGCTTAGACGACCCCGATGCTGAGGACTCGGTCGTTACGCGTGCGCTCGAGATGGGCCAGCAGGCGCGCAACGCGTGCGTGACCCTCACGCGCGCTGCTTCTCGCGACTCGGAGGGTGCGCGCCGTCTGGCGAGCCGGGCGTTGCGGGCACGGCCTTTCCTGTGGTGGGAAGCGCTTCATGTCGCGCTCACTCAGGGAGGACCGCTGGCGCCCGCTCTCCAAGCGCTCATCGAATCGGGCGCGGATCTGCCCCTCGATGAGATTGATGATGCGATTCCCGTCGGGCACCCGGCGTTGGCGGCGGCGGCCTTGGCGGCGACCAGGCGCCTTGCAGATTCCGCCGAACCCAGTCCGGGGCAGCGGGCGTACTGGGCGAATCGACTATCCATTCGTCTATCGGATGTTGGTGAGCGTGGTGAGGCGCTGGTGGTGGCCCGTGAGGCGGTGGAACTGTATCGTGCGTTGGCTGAGGCTTCCCCGCAGGCTTACATGCCTGATCTGGCGATGTCGTTGAATAATCTGGCGAATCGTTTGTCGGAGGTGGGTGAGCGTGGTGAGGCGTTAGGGGTGGCTCGTGAGGCGGTGGATTTGCGCCGGGTGTTGGCTGAGGCCTCCCCGCAGGCTTACACGCCTGACCTGGCCGGATCGTTGAATAATCTGGCGAATCGTTTGTCGGCGGTGGGTGAGCGTGGTGAGGCGTTAGGGGTGGCTCGTGAGGCGGTGGATTTGCGCCGGGTGTTGGCTGAGGCCTCCCCGCAGGCTTACATGCCTGATCTGGCGATGTCGTTGAATAATCTGGCGAATC
>JAHYYD010000173.1 GCA_019425105.1 Actinomycetota bacterium | reverse complement strand
ACGAGGCCGGGGCCGCCCCGCGCGGATGGCCGCAGATGGGGGAGGGGCCAGGTAGTCTGAGGGCGTGGAAGAAGGCGAGGAACTGGGCGGCTACAGGCTGATCCGCAGGCTCGGAACGGGCGGCGCGGGTACGGTGTGGCTGGCCGAAGATGGGGGCGGCATGCGTGTCGCCCTCAAAGCCATGCATCCCGCGATGGCGGCTTCGGAGGCATCGCGCCAGCGTCTTGAGCGCGAGACGCGCACCGTGAACTCCGTGCGCTCCCCCTTCGTCGCGCACATCGTCGATGCGGAGACCGAGGCGACGCAGCCCTTTGTGGTCTCCGAATACGTCGAGGGGCCCACGCTCGCGGAAATCCTCGTCTCGGGACCGGTCCCGCTGCGCGGCGTCGCGGCCCTGTCCTACCACCTGGCCTCCACGATTGCGGCGGTCCATCACGCCAACATCATTCACCGCGATATCAAGCCCTCCAACATCATCTGTTCGCCGCGCGGCCCCGTTCTCATCGATTTCGGCATTGCGATGGCGACGTCGGATCAGCACCTGACCAGCACGGGCCTCGTGTCGGGCACTGCCGGATACACTGCGCCCGAACTGCTCCAGGGACACGGTGCCACGAAGGAATCGGACTGGTGGGCCTGGTGTGCGACGTTGCTGTCCTGCGCGACCGGCCGCCCGCCGTTCGGCAAGGGGGACGTCTCCGCCACGATGCTGCGCGTTCTCGAGGGGGACCCTGACCTCGCCGGATTGCACCCCATGGTCGCAGACGCGCTCGCGGGCGGGCTTTCACCCGATCCGGATGAGCGCCCGTCGCCCTCCCTGATCGTCGCCGACCTCATGAGCGCCGTCGGGTGGGCGCCCGGAGAGCTCGACTACGTGACCGTGAACTGGGCTCAGCTCCTCGACACCGGCATGCGCACGCAGATGGTCAGCTCCGACCCGCAGGAGATCGCCGCGCCTCCCGAGTGGGAGGACGCGGGACAGCGGCCGGGTGCCTCGGGCGCGCGGGCCGTCTCCTATCCCCAGCACCCGCGCCGCGACGCCTCCGAATTCACCGCGGCGAACGACCATACCGACGTCGTGGACACCGCGTCCGTCGCCGAGGGCTACGGCGACTGGGAAGATGATGCCGAGGAGGTCGCCTGGCACGACGATGCGACCGACACATGGCAGGTCGTCGACGACGCGGATCCTACCGAGGTGATGGCCCCCTATCCTCAGCCTGACTACCAGAGGTTCCAGGGCGGCTATGTGGATCCGCGGGGTGGTGGTGCCGATCCCGGCGCAGTGCCCGGATACGGCCAGCAACCCTCGCCTCAGCCGGGCGTCGCGGCCTCGCCGATGGGTGTGGGACAGCAGTGGGACCCCGGCCAGACCGCGGTCGGCGCGCAGGGGGAGTCGGCCTCGTCCCCGGCGAAGAAGACTGCCTGGATCTCCAGCGCCGCACTCCTCGCGCTCCTGGCTGCGCTGCCCTTCCTGCTCGGCATGAGCGGCACCCTCATCGTCGGCATCGCCCTGACCGCCTTCGGCCTGGTCGGCGCAATGGGTCGGTGGCTCGAGAGGCGCCGCATCCTGCGCGGCCCCAAGGCGGTAGACGGTGCGGCTGTCATCGCTATGTCCCCGATCCTGCTCGTGCGCTCGGTCCTCACCACCGCCCTCGGCCTCGTCGTAGGAGGGCTCGTTCCCTACGCGATCTGGGCCTTCGTGTCCTACGCGCATGAGGAACGCGTCCTGTGGTCGTGGCCGGTCGACATCGCCACCGCCACCAGCCTTGACCGCGACGATTACTGGCTTGGCGACCCGCGTGGCACGATTATCGTATGGGCGCTCGCGAGCGTCACTCTCCTGGCGGCGTGGCTCATGCCGTTTGCCGCGGATCTGCGCGTCGGGATGGCGACATCGCTGCGCGTCATCGTGCGTCCTGCATGGGGGCGCGCGCTCCTCGCGGTAGGCTGTGGAGGGTTCCTTGCAGGTGCGTGGCTGATCATCACGGGTGGGCTGGCGCACTAAGCGCGGGAAGACCGCGCCCGATACTATTGCAACATTCAACTACTTTGGAGGGTGAGTTCATGGCTCAGAAGAAGAAGCCGACCGTCGACCCCGTGCGCGCCAAAGCCGCGCAGATGCGCCAAGCGCAGGAGCGCGCCGACCGCCGCACCCGCATCATCGTCATCTCCGCCGTCGCGGTCATCGTCCTCGCGGTTGTCGCAGCCGTCGGCGGCGTCATCTGGAAGCAGCAGGCGCAGGTTAACGCCGCACACAACGTCGATGCATCCCAGGTCCTCGGCGCCTACGCCGACGGCCGCCCGATCATCGTCAACGCGAACGGCGTCGTCGCCGAGGCGGACCCGAACCTGCCCACCCTCACCGAATACTTCGACTACTCCTGTCACGCGTGCGCCGACCTCGACGCGTACATGGGTGCCGACCTCACCACCTGGGCGGCCGAGGGACACTACAACATCGAGCTCCAGCCGGTCATCACCGTCGACATGGACTACCTGAAGCCCGCCGCCAGCGCCTCCCTGGTCGTCGCGCAGAAGGCACCCGACAAGTGGGTGGACTTCCACCACGCCCTGCTCGCATACTTCCGCAGCCAGTTCCAGGCCTCCAATGGCACCGTCGTCCAGAACCTCGACGCCTCCTGGAAGCAGGTCAAGGTCATCGCCGCCGAGGTGGGCGTCCCCTCCGACGTCATCGACACCTTCCCCGTGAACGCGGTGGACGACTACCTCAAGGCCTCCACCACCGCCTGGCAGAACGCCGGATACAGCGGCCGCAACGGAAGCCTCGGCACTCCCGAACTCGTCAAGGATCACTCCACGGTGATCCCGCTCGGCAGCCAGCTGCCCGCGCTGCGCCAAACCATCGCGCAGGAGTTCGGCATCACCGATTCCGCAACCCAGGGCACCGATTCAACCACGGTTCCCGAGGCTACCGAACCCTCCCAGAGCGGATCCGGCGACACCCAGAGCTCCGAGACAACCAACAGCTCCAATTGAGCCTGTCGGCACTGTGGGGGCGGGACCGCCGAGCGGTCCCGCCCCCACAGTCATCGCTGCGTCGCATCCGTGCGACCGGCCACGCACCGTCGCCCGCGCGCGCCGAAGCCCCCACCTGTGGCACACTAGTGTCCGCCGCCGGCTTAGCTCAGTTGGTAGAGCAGCTGTCTTGTAAACAGCAGGTCATCGGTTCGAGTCCGATAGCCGGCTCCACGGAGTCCCTCACCGCGGCACCGCAGCCGCACCCCACCGTCGCCCGATCGGGCGAGGCGCCCCGGCCTCGTCAATGAGAGGTACCCAGCGACCAATCCACACCCGACGCACCCTGCGCCTCCAACAGCTCATTCGCCCGCGAAAACGGCCGCGAGCCGAAAAACCCGCGATACGCCGAGAGCGGCGACGGGTGCGCCGACGCGATAATCGGCGTCTCCCCGAGGCGTGGCGTGAGCGACTGCGCATCCTTACCCCACAGGATCGCCACGAGGGGAGTGCGCGAACCATCCGCGTTCCTGCGGGCCACCAGCGCGTCGATCGCGCACTGCGTGACCTCCTCCCAGCCCCGGCCTCGGTGCGACGCCGGCGCGCCCGGACGCACCGTCAACACGCGGTTGAGCAGACACACGCCCTGCTCGCACCACGGCGTCAAATCCCCCGACGTCGGAGCGGGAACGCCCATGTCCTCGCTCAGCTCACGGAAAATGTTGATCAGCGACTTGGGCAGCGCCACCCCCGGGCGCACTGAAAACGACAAACCCATCGCGTGGCCAGGCGTCGGGTACGGATCCTGCCCGACGATCAGGACCTTCACCTTGTCGAACGGGTACGTAAACGCCCGCAGCACATCCGTGCCAGCAGGCAGGTAGCCACGCCCCTCCTCGACTTCGGCCGCCAGCATCGCGCCCAACTCATGGACGCGCCCCTCCACCGGGGCGAGTGCCCGAGCCCAGCCGGGATCGATCAATTCAGCCAGCGGACGGGGATTGTGTTCACTCATAACTCCAGCCTAATGCCGCACAAGCCACGCCACATTCCCCGCGCGCCACTTGCGCCGCACTCCCCCTTATCCGATAGTCTGAACGCGTGAGTTCTCAGTACCCCAGGGATGAATTTGACCGCGCCGGCGAAGATATGCCCGTCGGCATGCACCGCCCGAAGCCGTCCAAGTGGAAGAACGTGTGGCCTTTCCTGGCCATCCTCGTGATCGTTCCCGCCCTCGGATGGGCAGCGGCGACCGCCCTGTCGCGCCAACAGACCACGACGCCGGCCACGACCACGCCGACCGTTGCCGCGACGACGCCCAGCGCGTCCGCGAGCCCCAGCGCAGCGCCCACAGTCGAGGCCACCCCTTCTGCCGAGCCCACGCCCTCCCCGAGCTCGTCCTCCCCGGCGGCTACCTCAGAGCCTGACCACGGCGCCGTCATTGAGGTCCTCAACGGCACCGGCACCCAGGGGTACGCCGGCCAGCAGGCCCAGATCCTGAACCAGGCCGGATACGCGGGGACTAGCGCCGCGAACGCCGACGGCTGGACCACTCAGGCCTCTACCGTCTTCTACGAGGATCCCCGGATGGAAGGCACCGCCAAGGACATCGCCTCGAAGCTCGGTATCTCGAACGTACGCCAGGAAAGCGGTCTCGGTAATCCCGATATTGTCGTGATTCTTCGATGATCCTCTGATACTGGTTGAGCCGCCCGGCCCCTGCGGGGCTGGGCGGCTTTGCTATGCCTCGGTGGTGTGTTGCGCCGCTGGTGTTCTGGGCGGTGGAGGATCTGGTTGTGGTGCCGGGCTGCTTGGTGTGCTCGTGGGCGGCGGCCCGCCCGCGGCGTTGCTCGTGGTGCCGGGCTGCTTGGTGTGCTCGTGGGCGGCGGCCCGCCCGCGAGTCGTCCGCGCCGCGAGCTTCGCTCGGCGCGTC
>JAHYYD010000172.1:1254-4961 GCA_019425105.1 Actinomycetota bacterium | reverse complement strand
CCTGATCGGCAAGTACCAGCAGACCGTTACCGCGCGCAACGGCCGCGTCTACTTCGGCGGCTCGCAGCACTCGCTCTTCGGATACAACTCCGACTCGATGACCCGCACCTCGGGTTCCATCACCATGCAGAACGGCGGAGACGTCCAGGCGAGCACCCGCTCCGCCACAGGCGTCGTATATGCCTCCTGCCACTGCTCCGACTTCGCCTTCCAGGACGCCTACCACTACCTGTCGCTGGGCACCTCCTGGACGCGTGCCGACGAGATCCAGTGGGTCGGCGGATGGGACGAGGCCACCGGCCGCCAGATCGGCTGGACCCCTTACCGTCTGGGATCCTTGCGCTCCACCGGCGCGTGGGCCCTTGAAATGGGTGACGACGGCGCGCTGTGGGCGGGCGGCGACTTCAACTACTCCTACACGTCGCTCACCTCGGGACAGTGGTCCGGTGGCTTCGTGCGCATGCCCGCACGCAATGCCACCGCCCCCGCGGTCCCCGCGAACCTGCGCGCCTCAGGCGGCAACTCCCAGCAGGTGACCCTCAAGTGGTCGAGCGTGCCCGGAGCTGCCTCCTACGAGATCCTGCGTGACGACCGCACGGTCGCCACGACCACGGACACCAGCGCGAGCGTCCCGCTGGGCGGAAACAACCGCTTCTTCGTGCGCGCCGTCGCCTCCGATGGCCTGCGCGGCGCGTCCACGCACGCGTACGTGGTTAACTCCAACGGTAAGCCCGCCCAGCCCGATGACTCCTCGCTGCTCGTGGACGAGGACGACACCTGGGCGTACCACTGGTCGACCGATCCGGTCGCCGACAACTGGGCCCAGACCTCGTACGATGATTCCTCCTGGAGCCGCGGCGCCAGCCCGATCGGCTACGGCGGCCCCGGACTCAACACGACGCTGACCCCGGGCGCGGCCAAGACCCGCCCCGTCACCACCTACGCACGCGTGAACTTCACGGTTGCTGATCCCAGCGCCATCGGTGGTGTCAACGTCGCCGTGACGGCCGATGACGGCGCCGTGGTGTACGTCAACGGCACCGAGGTCGTCCGCCAGCGCATGGCCGACGGAACTGTCGACGCCTCCACCTTCGCGTCCGCGTCCGTTTCGACGCCCGCGGCGCGAGCCGACCGACAGCTCGTCTTCGTTCCCGCGTCCTCCCTGGTCGCAGGCACGAATACGCTCGCCGTCGAAACGCACCTCAACTACCGCTCCAGCTCGTCGATGACCATCGACGGCATGGTCAAGGTCGTCGCCAAGGGCGATGAGCCCGCGCCCGCGCCTGCCCCCGACCCGGAGCCGGAGCCGCAGCCCGAGCCGCAGCCCAACCCGCCGCTCACGCCCGACCCGGACAAGCCGCTCGAGGTCCTCGACGTGTCCGCGCTGAACTTCGGACCCTTCCTGTACTCGGGCATGTACTGGAACTACTGGAACTCCAAGGAAGCGCCCGACGCCAAGTGGAACTCCACCGCCGACCTGTCCAAGTGGAAGCACGGTGCCAGCCCGCTCGGCTGGGGCGACCGCGACGCAGGCACGCCCTTCGATCTGCCCGCTAAGGACCGAGCCATCACGAACTACTTCGTCCGTGACGTCAACTTCGGAACCCTCAGCGCAGACTTCGAGGTCGTCCTCAATGTCCGAGTCGACGACGGCGCCGTCATCTACGTCAACGGCACCGAGATCCAGCGAGTCAACATGCCCGAGGGCACTATCGACGCCAACACGCGAGCCTCCTCCAACGTGGGGCTGGCTAAGGCGAAGGATAACCTCGTGCGCATCACGGTCCCGCGCAAGGTCCTCAAGGACGGTGTCAACCGCATCGCCGTCGAGGAGCACGCCAACTACTCGGGCGCCGCATCCGTCACCTTCGACATGAAAGCAACCCTGCTGAGGTGAACCCCATGACTGACCAGTCAACCTCCGCCGACGGCCCGGACTACCCCGAGGCCGCCGGCGAGGTCGGCACTCTCGTCGACCCCGCATTCGATGCCATGGCCCAGCGCGTGCTCACCAGAGGGCACGCCACGACCTGGCTGAACCACTGGTCCCTCTTGCACGCCGACTTCCGTGCGCTCGCGCGCATGAACACCGTCGGCTTCGATGGAACCCTGCTGCAGATGCGCCTGCGCGCGGCCGGTCACGAGGTCTCTCGGACCTCCGCCGACCTCGTCCTGCCGCACGTGTTTGACCGCCTCGACGACGGCGCCCGCATCACGCTCATCGGCGCCGTTCCCGAGGCCGGCCAGGCCGCCGCCGAGCGCCTGTCACGTTTCAACGTCCAGGTCATCGACGGGTACCAGGGCCTGCGCCGCTTCAAGGCAGACCCTTCCGTGCTCACCGCCTTCGATCCGCGTCTCGTGATCGTCGGCCTGGGCGCAGGCCTGCAGGAAGTCGTCGCGTCCGTTGCGCTCGGACTCGTGCCAGAGGCCTCCGTGTGCACCGCGGGCGGGTGGATCGATCAGTACGCACGGGCAGCAGACGACTACTTCCCGGACTGGGTGCACGCCGCCCGACTCGGCTGGGCGTGGCGAATCGCCCACGAACCCAAGCGCCTCACCAAGCGCTACACCGTCGAGGCACTCGACTTTGTTGCCCACGCCCCCGAGCTTATTTCTCGGCTCGAGGCCATGGGCAGCTTCGACGATCTCGGACTCGTCGTCCGATCGCACTCCCACGCGGAGGAGTGACGTCGACGCTGTTCATGCGACACTGTCCATGAGGCATTTCGCGTGACTCACTGCAACGGAGGCCGGCCCTGCGGGGTCGGCCTCCGTTGCATCCACTGCTGGGCTGTTATCGATTGCTGGCGTGTGGTGGTCTCTGCTGATGCCCAGCGCTGCTTGTGTTCTGACAGGTCTCTCGTCGATGAGGGAGTCTGCGTGCAAGTGGATGGATGACGAGCATGCGGATAGGCTAAGCGCACGTGGATAGGTTACGCGTATGTGGATAGCTTATTAACCTATCCGCATCGTCATAACCTATCCGCATCGTCATAACCTATCCGCATAGGGGTGGTCTATCAGTCGCGCTGCCAGTTGGCGTCAGCCGGGCATGTGCGACCACGCTCCACCAGGTGGGCGAACGTGCACGTCCGGCGAACAAAGCGGGTGGTGTAGCGCGCCCCGTGTCTCGCAGGGAGGTCATGGGCAGGTCCGTATGAACATGTGTTCCCTCAAGTGGGGGTCTCTTGCGAGCGAGCGCAATGGACGGCTTCTGACGCTGAAAAGAGCTCAGTGCGCTGGGGAATTCATGGGGCTCAACGAGCCTCACAGTGCTCCTCCATAGATGTTTGCAAAGGGTTGTGCAGTGAACGTAGGGCCCTCAGAATGCCAAGCATGTGCCTGACGATGTTGCATACGACTTGGGGATGAGTGCCTACCTACATATAGGTGTCAAACTCCAAAGACCTGCATGACCAGTAGTTACGTGGCCGCGACGGGTGTCTATCAGTTCGCGATGAGAGAGACTGAATAGTTTGTCGGTGCCGCCAAATAAAAGTGTGGCCCGAGCCGATCGGCTCGGGCCACACCCAATCACACACGGAGAGAAAGGCTTAGTAGGCACCCTCGTGACGCAGCAGCGCGGGGATGGTCTGGAGCATGATCCACGCGTCGAGGGTCAGGGAGCGGTGCTGGGCGTAAGAGAGGTCCAGGTGGACGGTCTCGTCCCAGGAGAGGTTCGAGCGGCCGGAGATCTGCCAGAGGCC
>JAHYYD010000172.1:0-1154 GCA_019425105.1 Actinomycetota bacterium | reverse complement strand
CGCAACTCAGTCACCGTTAGGTGTTAACCCTAGTCTATCCATATGGTTAGCTTGGTTGCTAACCAAAGGGTTAAGTACAAGCGAAAAAACGCTGTGATTTCGTGCACCTGGCGAGTTGTGCACGTGCGATCGGAACGCGCCGTGACCGCCTGGTAGCTTGCTGACACCTTGGCAGAATGCGTAGAAATCCGCCGAGAGATAAACTGATGAGCGTGTCGTGACTGGCGAATAGGTGGGCCACCACCGGGGAGCGACGCGTCGGCATCGATAGCCGCCCGCCTGGGCTAGAGGCCACTGCCAACCATCATCGGATGATCAATAGGAGAACCCCATGGATTCCCTCAATGACATGACGCTGGCCCAGCTGGATCCTGAGATTCAGGCCGTTCTGGACTCCGAGCTCGGCCGCCAGCGTGAGACCCTCGAGATGATCGCCTCGGAGAACTTCGTTCCGCGCGCAGTCCTCGAGGCGCAGGGCTCGGTCCTCACCAACAAGTACGCCGAGGGCTACCCGGGCCGCCGCTACTACGGCGGATGCGAGTTTGTGGACGTTGCCGAGTCACTCGCCATCGAGCGTGCGAAGCAGGTCTTCGGCGGCGACTACGTCAACGTTCAGCCCCATGCGGGCGCTCAGGCTAACGCCGCCGCCCTCATGGCGATGGCGAACGTCGGTGACCCGATCCTCGGCCTGTCCCTGGCCCACGGCGGTCACCTGACCCACGGCATGCGCCTGAACTTCTCGGGCAAGCACTACAAGGCAGTCGCCTACGAGGTCGATCGTGAGACCATGCGCATCGAGCCCGAGAAGGTCCGCGAGGCGGCCCTCGCGGAGCGCCCGCGCGTGATCATTGCCGGCTGGTCGGCCTACCCGCGTCACCTGGACTTCCAGGCCTTCCGTGACATCGCGGACGAGGTTGGTGCCGCCCTCTGGGTGGATATGGCGCACTTCGCCGGCCTCGTCGCCGCGGGCCTGCACCCGAACCCTGTCCCCTTCGCCGATGTCGTCACGACGACGGTCCACAAGACCCTGGGCGGGCCTCGTTCCGGCATGATTCTGTCCTCGCGCGGCGAGCAGTGGGGCAAGAAGCTCAACACCGCCGTGTTCCCCGGCCAGCAGGGCGGCCCCCTCATGCACGTGATCGCCGCGAAGGCCA
>JAHYYD010000171.1 GCA_019425105.1 Actinomycetota bacterium | reverse complement strand
ACAACACACCGATTTTAAGTCGGTTGCCTCTGCCAATTGGGCCACGGGGGCGCGCCGGGGCGCAGGTCCAGCCTACGGCAAGCTGGCGCACGCCTCAAGCTCCGTCAGATCATCGCCTGGGCGATGCCGTCAAGAATGTCGTGCTCGGAGGTGAGGACCTGCTCGATCGGATGCCCGGCAGCCTCGGCGCGGTCGAGCACGCGCGTCACGATGCGACTCCAGATGAGCGCGCCGGCGGCGATGACGTCCTCGCGCCCCTCAGGCATGAAGCCCAGGGAGGCCTTCACGGACGTCGGCTGATCGACCATGAAACGCACGGCTTCCTCAAACTGCGCGGCGCTCAAGCGGGCACCGTGGATGCGCTCGGGCTGGTAGGAGGTCAGGCCAAGCGCCTGAGCGGTCAGCGTCGTGACCGTGCCCGCGACGCCCACGAGGGAGCGCACGCGCGCCAGATCCACGGACTTTTCGGCGCGATCGAGCTGCTCGTCGATCCACGCAATCGCACGCTCCTGATCCGCAGCCGGCACGCCGCCCGCGGGGTCCACGTCGGCGAGGAACTTCTCGGTGACGCGCACAGCACCCATATCGATCGAGATCGCCTGCTCGACACGTGTCGCGCCCAGCACAAGCTCAGTCGAGCCACCGCCGATGTCGACGACCAGCATCGGGGCGGCGACGGACTCACCGAGCCCACTCACCGCGCCGTTGAAGGACAGGGAGGCTTCCTCCGTGCCGACGACCACCTCGGGCTCCACGCCGATGACAGCCTTGATCTGGCGCACGAAATCCGCGCTGTTGGAGGCGTCTCGAGTCGCCGACGTCGCCACAAAGCGGGTCTTCGTCGCGCCCAGGGCCTCGATCATGCGCTGATACTCGACGGTGGCCTCCACCGTGCGCTCAATCGCCGCAGGATCCAGGTAGCCGCGCGCGTCCACGCCCTGCCCCAGGCGCACGATGCGCATCTGTCGGGTCAGGTCAGCAAGGCGCGGGCGACCGCTTTCATCAATATGCCCGTCGGCGACGAGCAGTCGGATCGAATTGGTTCCACAGTCAATGGCAGCTACGCGGGTCATCGCTTCGTTTCTGGTCGTGTGAGTCCCGGACGAGGCCGGGGCGAACGTTGGTGGGGCCGCTCAGCAGGAGCAGCGCTCGGTGGAGAACAGGCCGCGCTCGGCGAGCATCGCGAGCGCACGATCACCGATGGGGTTGACGCCGGGGCCCGCGGCCAGGGAGTGCCCGACCAGAGCGTGCAGGCACTTGACGCGCGTGGGCATACCGCCCGCACTGACACCAGAGATTTCGGGGACGTCGCCCAGGGACAGGCGCGCCTGAATGTACGCCTCGTGGGCGCGCGCGTAGGCGGCGCGCAGCTCCTCGTCCTGCGTCAGCTCCTCGTTGAAGGCCTCCATGACGTGCTCGGCCTCAAGAGTCGAGGCACCCTTCACGGCAGCCGGGTGCGTCAGGTAGTACGTCGTGGGGAACGGCGTCCCGTCGGGCAGGCGCGGCGCTGTGGCCACGACGGTGGGCCGACCGCACACGCATCGCGCGGCGATACCGACGACTCCACGGGGGACGCGGCCCAGCTGGCAGCGCAGGACCTCCAGGTCCTCTTCGGTGGCGTCGGTGACGTTAACGAGGCTCATTCTCCGCTTTCTTGGCCGGTGGTCGTCGCCTGTCCCGACTGGCTGGTGTCAGCCGATGGGATGGGCGTCGTCGTAGGCGGCTGGTCCGCCTTCCCCACTAGGATAGCGAGCTGCTGCACCCAGGGGCGCGCCGGTCCAGTCGAGGCCGCAGCGGCAGCCAAGGCGGAATCCTGGTATTGCGGCCCCGGATCCACCACCGTGTATTGAGTCTCACCGGGGCGAACGTATCCGAGGCGTTCGCGCGCCTGCGTCGAAATGTAGTCGGGGTCATTCCATAGATCCAGCTGTCGCTGCATGTCGGCGTTCTTCTGCTGCTGCTGGGCCACCTGGGCCTTGATCTGCGCGAGTTCACGTTCCTGCTGCCACCACTGGTACAGGCTGGGCACGAGCATGACGGACAGGATCGCCGCGACCGTGAGGACAACGATGAGACGCGTCGACACGTCGAGGCCGCCGATCGACAGGACGGAGCGTCCCTCCCCCGCCGATCGCCTCGCCGCCTGCTTCTCCGCGCGCCTCTCAGAGCGGAAGAAACGGCGATCGGCCCCCTCCCGCTTCTCCGCCTTGGTAGCCTTCTCACGCTTCTTCGCCGAGGCCTCGGCCCCCTTCGAGGACTTCGCAGCCTTCGCGGCAGCCCTGCGCTGACGCGACTTTTCCGCGTTAATCTCACGCGTCGTACGCGCCGCCTCCGACGAGGAGGAGCGGCGACGCGAGGAGGGGCGGGAGGAAGGACGACGACTAGCCATTCTTCTATCGTGCCCTACATCGACACATTTGGCTGATCCCCACGCCGAAAAAAACTCCGCGCGGACCCTTGCGGGCCCGCGCGGAGCTATGCGGCTAGTTGCCTAGACTCACTTGAAGCGAGGGAAGGCGGAGCGGCCGGCGTAAACGGCGGCCTCGCCCAGCTGCTCCTCGATGCGCAGCAGCTGGTTGTACTTGGCGACGCGCTCGGAACGAGCGGGAGCACCGGTCTTGATCTGGCCGGAGTTGGTGGCGACGGCCAGGTCGGCGATCGTGGTGTCCTCGGTCTCGCCGGAGCGGTGCGAGGTCATCGTACGGTAGCCGTTGCGGTGCGCTTCCTCGACGGCGTCGAGGGTCTCGGTCAGCGAACCGATCTGGTTCACCTTCACGAGCAGCGCGTTCGCGGCACCCAGCTCGATGCCCTTCTTCAGGCGGGCGGGGTTGGTGACGAACAGGTCGTCGCCGACCAGCTGGACGCGGCCACCGATCTCGGCGGTCAGGGCCTTCCAAGCATCCCACTCGTCCTCATCCAGCGGATCCTCAATGGAGACCAGCGGGTAGTTCGAGATGAGCTTCTCGTAGTACTCCACCATGTACTCGGTCGAGCGGCCTTCGCCCTCGAACTGGTACAGGCCGTCCTTGAAGAACTCGGAGGAGGCAACGTCCAGGGCCAGGGCGACGTCCTCGCCCGGCTTGAAGCCAGCCTTCTCGATCGCGGAGACGATCAGGTCGAGGGCCTCGGCGTTGGAGTCCAGGTTGGGGGCGAAGCCGCCCTCGTCGCCCAGACCGGTGGACAGGCCGCGATCCTTCACGACGCCCTTGAGCGTGTGGTAGACCTCGGCACCCCAGCGCAGGGCCTCACGGAAGGAGGGAGCGCCGAGGGGAGCGATCATGAACTCCTGGATGTCAACGTTGGAGTCCGCGTGGGAGCCACCGTTGAGGATGTTCATCATGGGGACGGGCAGGACGTGAGCGTTGGGGCCGCCCAGGTACTTGTACAGGGGCAGGTCCGCGTACTTCGCAGCGGCCTTGGCGACGGCGAGGGAGACGCCGAGGATGGCGTTCGCGCCGAGCTTGCCCTTGTTGGGGGTGCCGTCCAGGTCGATCATGGCCTGGTCGATGTAGCGCTGATCGTCAGCTTCCTCGCCGATGAGCTCAGGAGCGATCTGCTCGACGACAGCGTCGACGGCGTCCTGGACGCCCTTGCCGAGGTAGCGGCCCTTGTCGCCATCGCGACGCTCGACGGCCTCGAACGCGCCGGTGGACGCGCCGGAGGGAACGGACGCGCGCGCAGCGGTGCCGTCCTCGAGGACGACCTCAACCTCAACGGTGGGGTTACCGCGCGAGTCGAGGATCTCGCGTGCACCAATGCCTTCAATAACTGCCACGTCATTCTCCAATCGATGTTGTTGCGTGGAAGCGGTCAGTACAACGGTAATACGGACCGCCATATGTGGTCACCCCCGGCGAGGGGGACGTTGTGTTGTGCGGGGCTTTGCGCCCCACTTTTGCGCACCGACAAGCGACATTAGTCCCTGTCGAGAGCACTGTGAGCGAATACTCACACGTCCGTCAGTTGGCGCTGCCGCCGCCCATGAGCGACGCCAGGTTGTTGTCCTTCTGACCGGAAACTGCATCGCCGAACATCGGCGTCGTCGCGCCCTGCGCTCCGCCCAGCGAGGGCTGGACGAAACGCGGGTTCACGCGCACGTCGGAGCTGTCGCGAGCATCAACGATAGCCTGGTTGAGCTGCTGCACGACCGAGGGGTCAGCCTGCGCGACCTGGTTGAGGTTCTGGGTGAGCAGGATCGACTTCACGGTCGCGCGGGTGGCGGGACCCAGCGTGCCGAGAGACTGATCCCCCAACTGCTCGGACGCGCGCGCGGCAATCTGGTCGATCTGCTCGTCGGAGACTTCTGCGCCCACAGAGGCACCGGCGGCCTCCAGGAGCGGCAGGTTCACGAGCTGCGAGCGAATCTGCGAATCGCTAATCTGCTGGCCACCGCTGAGCACAGACATCTGCTGGGCGGCCTGCGCCACCTCCTCGTTGGAGTACGAGCCGGACGAGCTGACGACGGCAGCGCCGGGATGGGCGGAGCACGCCCCCATTCCCAGTCCTGCGGCCACGATCAGGGCGGCGGTGGCGAGCTGGCGTGTGTAGCGCACGAGCGTTCCTTCCTCAGATGTGTTGCGACGCAATAGGACCAGTGTATTCCACCACAGGCACTACTCGCCAAAAGGCACAAGAATCTTGGTCACCAGAGTCTCCACCCACTCCAGGAGCGGGCCGTCGGTGAGCGGTGACCCGCCGACACGCGACGTGAGGGGCAGCGGCACGAGAACCTGGCGGACGGCGGCCTTGATGACCGTTCCGGGGTGCAGGCGCTTGAGGCGCATGACCTGGGAGTCGCGCAGCTCGACCGGGGAGACGCGCAGGTACTTGCCCTGCGTGACGACCTCGGTGATGCCTGCCCGGCGCACGATCTCGCGTAGCCTGGCGACCGAGAAGAGCAGGTCGACCTGGGGCGGGATGGGGCCGTAGCGGTCGACGAGCTCCTCGCGCACGTCCGCTTCCTGTTCGGG
>JAHYYD010000170.1 GCA_019425105.1 Actinomycetota bacterium | reverse complement strand
TCGACGGGGCCACGTACCGCTTCGACGCGCGCGGCTACATGCGTACCGGCTGGGTGAAGGAGCAGGGCTCGTGGTACTACCACAACGCATCCGGCGCGCAGGCGAGCGGGTGGGTCCTCGACGGGATCTCCTGGTACTACCTGGATCCGGCGACGGGCGTCATGGCGACCGGCTGGGTCAAGGACGGAGACACCTGGTACTACCTCAATCCCGCCACCGGCAAGATGGTGACGGGGTGGCTCAAGGACGGCGGTGCCTGGTACTACCTCAAGGCCGGTAGCGGTGCCATGGCCACGGGCCGACTGCGCATCTTCTGGAAGTGGTACACCTTCTCCGAGGCGGGGCAGCTGATCAGCTAGGCCGCTTCTAAGACTCGCCGTCCAGGCCCGCACACCCCGCTACACGTGGGGCGTGCGGGCCTGGCGTCTGACAAAGGGAGAAAGCGCGAAAATTCCCAGGGTTTTTTCAGGTTGTCTTGCCGTTGTCGCAAGGTTCGTTCTTTACACTGATTGTCATCACAAGGGAATACGGCACGGACCACGAGGGTCCGGGACATGCCGACGAAACTTTTTCGAGGAGCTTTCTGGGAAGACTTGCACTGTGTTGATGGGATAAGCCGAGGGGCCGACCGCCAGGTCGGCCCCTCGGCTTATGCGCTGCCGTGCACAAAATGTCAATGGGTGGACGCTGCTGCTCTCTATCGGACATGCATACTGCACAACTGGGAGAACTTGCGCATAATGGGACGGCGCGCCACGCGGGCGCGCAACTCATCGTCACGTCGTCGATACGTAAGTGAGCCATTGATGTCCCATCACTCCACCCCGGCACTCGCCCTCGTCGCCGCCCTCGCCCTGACCGGCGTGAGCGTTCCGGCGCTCGCGGTGAGCCCCCAGCCGGGCGGTGTCCTCCCCGCCAACCCTGCTCAGGCCTCGTCCCCCGAGGCGCGCACGGGCACGCGCGTCGAGGACCCCCTCCTCTCCATCCGTCAGGCCGAGGCCGGGGGAGTGACCCTGCCCGACGCCGCCTCTACGCAGGAGGCGGCCGACGACACCCCGACGACGATCATCGTCCAGCTCGAGGAAGCCGCGGTCGGCGGTTCTGCACCGGCCACGCGCGACGAGGTCAAGGCCCGCATTGCCTCGGCGGTTCAGGCGGCCGTGCCTGGCGCGCAGGCTACCACCGTGCGCGACTACACGAACGCGCTCGACGGCTTCGCTATCGAGGCGCCGGGTTCCGCACTCTCCGCCATCCAGAAGGTCCAGGGCGTGAAGGTCGCGTTCATCGAGGGGGTGCACAAGCCGCTGGAAACCAGCGCGGATGGAGCGGGTACACCCGTCCTCAAGAACGCCTCCTCCCTGGCAATGACGCGCGCGGCCGAGGCTACCCAGAAGGGCGACCGTCAGGTCATCGAGGTCATCGACTCCGGACTGCAGACCGACCACGACGCCTTCGCCGGCTCGATGGACGGCGTCGACGTGCGCCTGAGCCAGGCCGACGTTCAGGCCTTCGCGAGCAAGCTGCCGCACGGGTCGTCCGGAACCTACGTCAACAGCAAGATCCCCTTCGCCTACGACTACGCCGACAACGACGCTGACGTTGTTCCCCACTCCGAGAAGGACCTGTCCCACGGCACGCACGTCACCGCGATCGCGGCCGCCAACGCCGACGTCCTGCAGGGCACCGCGCCCCACGCACAGATCGTCGTCGCCAAGGTGGCCTCCGACGCGGATGGGTCGATGCCCGATAGTGCCCTCCTGGCCGCCCTCGACGACGCGCTCGTCATCAAGCCCGACGTCATCAACCTCTCCCTAGGCGACGACGCTGGCATGAGCAGCGACGCCGGCAGCGTCTTCGCCGGGGTGTACGAGAAGCTGAATGCCGCTGGCATCACCGTCAACGCAGCGAGCGGCAACGCCTTCTCCAACGCGTACGGCAACAACTCTGGCCAGAACAAACCGTTCGCGACAGACCCCGACACGGGCACGCTTGGCGAACCTGCCTCCTACAAGTCCACGCTGGCCGTCGCCTCGGTCGACAACCAGGAGGCCCTGTCCTACGTGACCCTGGGGGACCGTAAGATCGCCTACCGCACCGCGCTCGACGGCCAGGGCGAGGCCGTGCGCGGCCTGCGCGACATCCCCGAGAAGAGCTACCGCGTCGTTGATGCGGTTGCCGGCGGCGGCGACGAGCTCGACAAGTACGCGGGCACCAACCGACTGAGCCTCGCCGACGCGATCGTCCTCGAAGACAAAGGCGGCACCGACACCCGGACCGGCACAGCGATGACCGACGAGCTCAAGGCCTCGTACCTGACGGGCTTCCCGTCAACGCCCGCGGCCCTCATGATCGCCGACACCGACGAATCGACCACGCCCTACCAGTCGATCCTGGGGACCACGACCTCGATGCCGACGGTGACCATCACCAAGAAGGACGGCGAGGCGATCCGTGAGGCCCTGGCCGCTGCCAATGGCGCGGACGTGTACCTGACCGTGACGCACTCGGGCATCGTGCTGGCCTCGAACAACCCGACGGCCTCTGAGTTCTCCGCGTGGGGTGTGGCCCCCGACCTGACGCTCAAGCCTGAGATCGCGGCCCCCGGCGGCGACATCATGTCCGCGTACCTCGGCAACGAGTACCAGCGCCTGTCGGGCACCTCGATGGCATCCCCGCAGGTCGCGGGCATTAGTGCCCTCGTGCGCCAGCGCATCGCGGGCGACCCCGCCTTCTCCGGTATGGGCGCCAAGGAGAAGAACGCCGTCGTCACCAACCTCCTCATGGGCACCGCCCACCCGCTCATCGACGTCGAGCTGGGGGACGGCACCTACTACTCGCCGCGCAAGGTCGGTGCGGGTGCCGTTGACGCGGTTGCCGCCACCACCGCGACCGTCTACCCGACCGTCGTCGGAGCCGCCGATACCTCCCGACCCAAGGCCGACCTCGGCGACGGAACGAACGGCTGGACCTTCCAGGTGCGCCTGACCAACCTCTCCGACGCCGCCCACACCTACACGCTCGGCGGACAGGCCCTGTCCGAGATGGTCGAGGAAGGCCTCTTCCTCGAGCACTCGCAGAACTGGGCGGGCGCGGGTATCTCGCTGTCCTTCTCCGGTGATGGCCTCGCCGAGGCCGGGGGCACCCAGCAGGTCACGGTCCCCGCTGCATCGACCGCGACCGTGAGCGTCACGGTGACCCCAGAGGCTGAGTTCGCGGCCTTCGCCTCGGGCAACACCCCCAAGGGAACCTTCATCGACGGTGCCGTCACCTTCACGAGCGGTGAC
The DNA here is from genome assembly GCA_019425105.1 of Actinomycetota bacterium. Taxonomy (GTDB): domain Bacteria; phylum Actinomycetota; class Actinomycetes; order Actinomycetales; family Actinomycetaceae; genus Pauljensenia. Next base: position 1,725 of record JAHYYD010000170.1, on the reverse strand, counting down.
GAGACACCGAGCCTGACCGTGCCCTACCTGGGCTTCTACGGCTCTTGGGGCGCCCCTAGCGTCTTCGACGGCAAGTGGTCGGACAACGAGACGACGCCCGTGCACGTCTACCGTTCCGCGCTGGTCAACGCCCACTCGTCCATCCCGCTGGGCGCGCTGAACCCGCTGTCGGACAAGCAGGACTCGAACCTGGTTACCACGATCAACACGCAGCGCCTCATCACCTCGCGCGCCAAGTGGGCGGGAGCCCCCGACAAGATCGCGCCGATGACCGGCATGCTGCGCTCCGTCCCCTCGATGACGCTCACCTACCGCAACTCCGCGGGTCAGTCCGTGCGCTCCTACACGATCAACCGCGTGCGCAAGTCCCTCTACGACCTCGAAACCGGCTGGACGAAGCCGGGCGAGTTCGCCGGTGAGGAGCCCTTCTTCGACGGTTACGACCAGTCCGGAAACGCGCTGCCCGACGGACGCTACACGCTGACGATCGAGGCTGCGACGGATGGACCATCCTCGCGAACGCAGCAGATGAGCTACGAGTTCACGCTGGACACGAGCGCACCCGTCGTCTCCAACCTGACGGTGAGCGGCGAGGGCGACGCGCGCACCGTATCCTTCGACGTCACCGACTCCTCGCCCGTGGCCGGTATCGACTTCCACGAGGATGCCGACGGCGCGTGGTACTACCGAAAGCTCGTCGAGGACGATGGCGAGATCCTGGCCGACGGCTCGCACCGCTACCACTTCGACGTGCCCGTCTCCGAGCTCACGAGCGCGTGGGTGAAGCAGGGGCGCACCGACGAGGCCCCGATGACCCCCTACCTGTACGCCTGGGACTGGGGCGTCAACCCCGCCAAGCAGGAGGTTCGCCTCCAGGGCGACCCCGCGCCTGCGCCTTCTGCGGACCCGACACCCGCTCCCGCTCCTCAGGATGGGGCGTGGATCAGTGATTCTGTTGGTTGGTGGTATCGCTACGCGGATGGGACTTTCCCGGCTGGCCGGGCGGTTCAGATCGGCAATTCGACGTATCGCTTTGATGCGCGTGGTTACATGCGTACCGGCTGGGTGAGTGAGGATGGTGCGTGGTTCTACCATCATGCGTCGGGTGCTCAGGCGAGTGGCTGGGTCAAGGATGGTTCGTCCTGGTATTACCTGGATCCGGCGTCGGGTCGGATGGCCACGGGTTGGCTGCTCGATGGTCCGACCTGGTACTACCTGATGCCCGGTAGTGGTGCGATGGCGATTGGCTGGGTCAAGGATGGTTCCTCCTGGTATTTCATGGCTCCCAGTGGGGCACTCACCACCGGTTGGGTGCTGGATCGTGGTTCCTGGTATTACCTGAGCACGGACTCTGGCGCGATGTATACCGGCGGTCACTGGATTGGCTGGAAGTGGTACTACTTCGCCGACAATGGCCAGTGGAACGGCTGACGCCTGACGCGAGGCATTGAGCTCGCGTGAGGTCGTGTGCGCCCCCGGGAGACCGGGGGCGCACACTCGTTGTGCTCCCAATTGTCTGCGGGGTCAAAATCCCAGGGATTTCTCAGCTGCCCTTGCCGTTGCCGCAAGGTTGGGCTCCTACAGTAGGTGTCATCACAAGGGAATACGGCACGAGCCACTCGGGCTCGAGCGACGCCGACGAGAGACATGTTGAGGAGCTTATTGGGACTACTTGCACTGTGTTGATGGGATACGCCGAGGGGCCGACCGCCAGGTCGGCCCCTC
>JAHYYD010000017.1:11292-18006 GCA_019425105.1 Actinomycetota bacterium | reverse complement strand
TCGAGCACTACCTGTCGACGAACGGCTTCTACCTCAACGAGAACACGCAGTTCTCGCGCCCCGGCGTGCGCGCCGACCGCCTCGAGCGCATGCTCTCCGACGACAACAACCTCATCGGTGACGACCAGCAGTACACCGCGCTGATGGCGCTGATGCTGCACCAGCTGGGCATTAACGCGCGCGTGGTCATGGGCGCCTACCCGGAGGGCGGCTCCCAGGGCGGCGGCGCGACGCTGCGCGGTTCCGACATTCGCGCGTGGGTCGAGGTCGAGTTCGCGGGCGGCAACTGGGTCGTCTTCGACCCGACGCCGCCGCGCGATCACACGCCGCAGACGCAGGTCCCCAAGCCTCGGTCCGTGCCGCGTCCGCAGGTCCTGCAGCCGCCGGAGCCCCCGGAGGCTCCCGCCGAGCTGCCGCCGACGACGCGCGACCAGAACGCTGATCCGATGACTCCTCCGGCCGCCCCCTTCCCGTGGGGCGTCGTCGCCGGCATCGCGGGTGGCTTCCTGCTCGTGCTGCTCCCCCCGCTGCTCATTCTGCTCTACAAGGCTGGCCGCCGGAGGCGTCGCCGCCGCGCCGCGGCCGCCCAGGCGCTCGTCGGCTCGTGGGACGAGGTCGTCGACCTCGCCGCAGACTCGGGCCTGCGTATCGACGTGGGTCGCACCAGGCAGGAGACCGCCTGGTCGCTGGCCTCGCAGTGGGACCTCGGCGAGGACCCGGGCGACCCCTTCACCCTGGTGACGGGCGAGGTGCGCCACGGAGACGACGGGTCGACGGACTCCGTGGAAATCGACGAGGCCGTGGCTGGCAAGGGCCGCTACGTGATCGATGGCTGGAGCCGCTTCGGTGACGACGTGCCAGCACCGGTCGTGATCGCGCGCTACGCGGACGTCGCGAACTTCGCGTCCAACGGTGCCTCCCGAGACCGCGCGCGTGACGCGTGGGAGCAGGTGGGTGCCCTGCGCGCCCAGGTGGGCAAGCGCGCCGGATTCTTCGTGCGCATTCGCCGCGCGCTGTCGCTGCGCAGCCTGCGCATGCGCCGTAAGCTGCGCCTGAGCGCGTCCATCGCACGCACGATGCATGAGGAGGAGGATCGTTGACGCCCCCGGTCGCGGGCCTGAAGGGCCCTGATATTCCCGGCTTCCGATGGGTGCGCCCGCTCGGTCAGGGCGGCTTCGCCGACGTCTTCCTCTATCGTCAAGAGCTGCCGAGCCGCGAGGTGGCCATCAAGGTCGTGCGTACCCAGGGCGATGAGCGCGGCACGAAGGAACTGCACCGCGAGGCTGACGCGATGACGCTGCTCGCCGGCCACCCCTCGGTCGTCGAGCTGCACGGCGTGGGGACGACGGCCGACGGTCGCGCGTACCTGATCATGGAGTATTGCCCGGTCGCGGACCTGCTCACGCAGGTGCGTGCGCGCCCGATGCCGCTCGACAAGGCCCTCGACACGATGATTAAGATCAGCGGCGGCGTGGAGATGTTCCACCGCCAGGGCTACGTGCATCGCGACATTAAGCCGTCGAACATCATGCTGGACTCCTACGGCAAGCCGGTGCTCGCGGACTTCGGCGTCGCCTCGAAGGTGGGTCAGCTCGAGGTCGGTGCCTTCGATGGTTTCTCGGTGCTGTGGGCGCCCCCGGAGCAGCAGGATGTGAATTCCCCGGCCTCGCCCCTGCAGGACGTGTGGGCGCTGGCTGCGACGACGTGGACCTTCGTGACGGGGCGCAGCCCCTTCGAGGATCCGATCGGCGACAACTCGGCTGCGTCGATCGCGAACCGCGTGCAGCGCGGACGCATGCGTGGCCTCGGGCGTGCGGATGCCCCGGCGGAGTTGGAGCGCGTGCTGCGTGCCGCGATGACGATCGACCCGGCCGAGCGTACGCCCTCGGCGATGGAGTTCGGTCAGGGCCTGCAACGCGTCCAGAAGGAGCTGGGCCTGCCGCGCACCGAGATGGAGATCAAGGAGAAGCGCTCCAAGGCCTCGGCTCCCACCGCGGGCGACCAGAAGACGCGCCTGCGCGGTGCGCCCGTCATCGATCCGGATAAGACGCGCCTGCGCTCGAACTCGTACTCCTTCGAGGGCGGGGCTGGTTCCGGCGGCGTCGAGGCGGTTGCGGACTCGTGGAAGATCGAACGATCCGGGGACGCGGACGAGGTCTCGGCTCGTCGCGTCGTCGAGGATCCCTCGGCGGCCAAAAAGGGGATGTCCCCGGTCGCCGGCGTGCTCCTGGCGCTGCTGGCCGCGGTGATCGCGGCCGGCCTCATCGTGGGAATGTTGCGCGGCCAAGGCTCGTTCACGCGCATCTCTCCCGCACCTGAGACGACGAGTGCTTCCCCGGCCCCCGGTGACGCGTTGGGTTCAGCTCCCCCGCAGGTGTCGGGCTTGTCCGGGCAGTACTCCGACGGAATGGTGACCTGGACGTGGACCGCTCCCGACGGGCCCTCGCCCCAGGACATCCTGTACGCCTACGAGGGCTCGGGGGCTGCCGGGGCGTCGCGCGGTCGCGTGGAGTCGACGAGCGTGACGGTCGACGGTGCGAGCGGGCAGAACTGCATCGAGATCACGACCGTGTCGCGCTCGTCCGGTCGCATGTCCGACCCGGTGCAGGCCTGCGTGGAGGCCCCGTGACGTACTACGATCAGTCGGTTTGCTTTTTTCGTCCGCTCTCTGCTCTTGTCGGACGAGACCCTGGTCACGCCGGGTGTAAAATGGTTAGTATCGCGCGCAGTCCCTCGCGCTCAACGCAGCTAAAGGATGAAGGCTCATGTCTCTAGAGGAACACGCGGAACGGCCCGCAGTTCGATGGGGCGCCTCGACCGATATCGGTCCGGTTCGCTCCGAGAACGAGGACTCCTGGCTGGCGGTTCCTCCGGTCTTCGCCGTCGCCGACGGAATGGGTGGCCACCTGGGTGGGGCCCAGGCCTCGTCGAGGGCCGTTATTACCCTGCAGGAGTTTCTGAGCTCGGACCGCCTCGGGAATCGCCCCGTTGACCTGGTGGACCTGTCCGTCGCGATCGACGCGGCGGCTAACGCGGTGGCGTCGCTGGCGCCCGCCGATAATCCGATGAGCGCGCCCGGCACGACCCTGTCGGGGCTCATGGTGCTGCGCACCGCCGAGGGGCCCTACTGGCTCTCATTTAACGTGGGTGACTCGCGAGCCTATGTTGTGGGCGGCGGTGGAATCCGCCAGCTCACGCACGATCACTCGGCGCTGCAGGAGGCGCGCGACCTCGCGGCCACCTCGGGAGCGCCCCGTGTGATCCCTCCCGCGAATGTTGTGACGAAGGCCCTGGGTGCCGGACAGACCGGAAGTGTGAAAGCGGACTACACAATCATGCCGCTGGAAGAAGGCGATCGGGCCGTCATCTGTACAGATGGGGTGCACGGCGTCCTGAGCGATTCGCAGATTCATGCGGTTGTTGCAGCCGGCGACGGTCCGCAGGGGACGGCCGACAGACTCGTGCGCGCCTCACTGGAGACGGGAACACGGGACAATACGACCGCCGTTGTAGTTTACGCAGGAACCAAATCACGAGTAACATTGACATCGAATGTCATGAATCGGATGATTCAACCAGTACGTCCGGCGTCGATTGAGACCGCTCGCCGGGTCCCTCGTAGAGAAGGCAGTAACTGATGCTTCAGATTGGACGTTTCCTGTGCCGCGGGCAGGGCGCGATGCTCGTCACGGGTCCCCTCGGCGCGGCGCTGGTTCCGCTCGACTTCGCGGACTCTGCGGCCGACGTGGTGTGGGGGCGCGCCGACACCCAGGCGTGGCTGTCCCACGTTCAGGCTGAGAAGGGTGACGCCCTCCTGCTCGACTGCGCCGGCGAGCAGCCCTACCTGACGGTCCTCGGCAGCATTCAGCTGCGCATGCGCGCCGCCGGCCAGATCACCGAGCAGGTCTGGACCGACCCGATCTGGGCCTGGCCCTTCGACCCCGGTGAGTGGCAGACCTTCGAGGCCACGATCATTGACGGCGACGAGGTCACGTGGATGGTGCCCGCCGCCGACCGCGTCGAGGCTGGCGAGATCCGCATCGGCCGTGCGCTCGACGAGGTCGAGGCCCTCGCCTCGATGCCCGTCGACACGATGGGCTTCCTCATCAACCCCGACATTCCGGACCACGAGCGCCGCGCGCGTCGCGACGCCCGCGAGGAGCTGCCGGAACCCTCCACGCGCACGTCGTCCGTGGACCTGGCCGCCGTCGAGGCCCAGTTCCTCGCTGCGACCAGCAACGGTCCGGTGTCGCTGAGCCACGCCTCGCGCACCCCCGACGCCAAGGAGGTTCCCGAGGCCGCCGCCGAGCACGTCGAGGAGCCCCCCGAGGAGGCGCCCGCGAAGGAGCCCGAGCAGCCCTCCGGCGAGCTCTACGTCGTCGCCGACGCCGAGGAGCCGCCGGTCGATACGGCCGAGTCCGCCGAGCGCCAGGGCGGTTTCGGCGAGTCCGGCACCCCGGCCTCGTCCGAGGTTGTTGCTGAGCCTCCCGTCGCTGAGCCTCCCGCCATCCCCGAGGCCATGAGCGCCGAGGGCCTGGCCGGCCTGGGCGCCGAGACCGACACTGAGGCGACCATCCTGCGCCTCGCCCCCGCGAACTCCGGCCCCGCGGCCCCCGTCGCCTTCCTGATTCACGGCGGCACCGTGCCCGTCGAGGTCTCCCGCGACGTCGTCATCGGCCGTGACCCCGATGCCCGCGCGCTGACCGGCCGCCCCGTGGCCACGGTCCTGCGCGTGCCCAGCCCCGAGACCGAGATTTCCCGTTCGCACTGCGCCGTCATGATGACGACGCCCGGCTCGTGGGCCCTCATGGACCTGGGCAGCGCGAACGGCACCGTCCTACGTCACGCCGACGGCTCGTTCCAAGACGTCACCCCCATGGTGACGATCGCCCTGAACGACGGCGACCTCATCGACGTGGGCGAGGGAACCACGATCGAGTTCCGCGTGCGCTGACATCGTTTATCGATGCTGGTGGGGTGGGCCTGGCGGCCTGCCCCACCAGCATTTTTCTGTCTTTTCCGAGGGGGAGGGGGGAGCGCGTGGCTGCCCCGGCCTCGTCTGTGACGCGCATATGTCAGAACAATCATACGGCGGGGCGTCTCGAAGTGACCTAGGTCCCTTGAAGCGTGTATTCTTACCCCTGGTAGCGGCCCGTCGATGGGCCGGACATCGCAAACACGGAAGTTGAGGACCACGATGGTCAAGTATGTGTACGACTTCTCCGAGGGTGACAAGTCCATGAAGGACCTGCTCGGAGGAAAGGGAGCCAACCTTGCCGAAATGACGAAGCTCGGCCTGCCCGTTCCCCCCGGCTTCACGATCACCACCGAGGCATGCCGTGCATACCTCAAGGACTCCACGGTTCCCGAGTCGTTGGCCACCGAGGTCACCCGCGCCCTGCGCGGCGTCGAAGACCAGATGGGCCGCCACCTGGGCGACCCCTCCGACCCGCTCCTCGTCTCCGTGCGAAGCGGCGCGAAGTTCTCCATGCCCGGCATGATGGAAACCGTCCTGAACATCGGCCTCAACGATGAGTCGGTCCTCGGCCTCGCGGCCGTTAGCGGTAACGAGCGCTTCGCGTGGGACTCCTACCGCCGCCTCATCCAGATGTTCGGCAAGACAGTCCTCGACATCGACGGCGACCTCTTCTCCGACGCCCTCGACGCCCTCAAGGCCGCGCGCGGCGTGAAGGGCGACACCGAGCTGAACGCCGAGGACCTCAAGGGCCTCGTCGAAACCTTCAAGGGCATCGTCAAGGAACAGACCGGCAACGACTTCCCGCAGGACCCCCGCACCCAGATGGACATGGGCATCGAGGCCGTGTTCCGCTCCTGGAACACCGAGCGCGCCCGCATCTACCGCCGCCGTGAGCGCATCCCCCACGACCTGGGCACCGCCGTCAACATCTGCACCATGGTGTTCGGCAACATGGGTGAAAACTCCGGCACCGGCGTGTGCTTCACCCGCGACCCCTCCTCCGGCCACTCCGGCGTCTACGGCGACTACCTGGAGAACGCGCAGGGCGAGGACGTCGTCGCCGGCATCCGCAACACGCTGGCCCTGTCCGACCTCGAGCGCATCAACAAGCCCGTTTATGACGAGCTGCGCGCCATCATGCGCAAGCTTGAGACCCACTACCGCGACATGTGTGACATCGAGTTCACGATCGAGCGCGGCAAGCTGTGGATGCTCCAGACCCGCGTCGGCAAGCGCACCGCCGCCGCCGCGTTCCGTATCGCCACCCAGCTCCTCGGCGAAAAGCTCATCACCCGCGACGAGGCCCTGGGCCGCGTCACCGGCGACCAGCTCACCCAGCTGATGTTCCCGCAGTTCGACGCCAAGGCCGACAAGGACCTCATCGCTCGAGGCATGGCCGCCTCCCCGGGTGCCGCCGTCGGCAAGATCGCCTTCAACAACGCCCAGGCCATTGAAGCCGCCAGCGAAGGCGTCAAGACCGTCCTCGTGCGCCGCGAGACCAACCCCGACGACCTGCCCGGCATGGTCGCCGCCGAGGGCGTCCTCACCGCGCGCGGCGGTAAGACCTCGCACGCCGCCGTCGTCGCCCGCGGCATGGGCAAGACCTGCGTGTGTGGCGCCGAGTCCCTCGTTATCGACGAAGCCGCCGGCACCGTCACCATCGGTGACCTCGTCCTGACCGCCGACGACACCATCGCCATCGACGGCCAGACCGGCGAAATCTTCCGCGGCGAGGT
>JAHYYD010000017.1:0-11192 GCA_019425105.1 Actinomycetota bacterium | reverse complement strand
CCATGACCGTGCGCCTCATCGACCCGCCGCTCCACGAGTTCATGCCCGCCCTCATCGAGCTGGAGACCAAGGTCGCCGTCGGCAAGGCCACCGGCACCCTCGACCCCGCCGACGAGGCCATGCTCGTCGAGGTTCGCCGCATGCACGAGCAGAACCCCATGCTCGGCCTGCGCGGCGTGCGCCTGGGCATCTACCTGCCCGGCCTGTTCGCCCTGCAGATGCGCGCCCTGTGCGAGGCGGCCGCCGATCTCGTGGCCCGCGGCCTCAACCCGCGTCCCGAGATCATGGTCCCGCTCGTCGGCTCCGTGCGTGAGCTCCAGCTCGTGCGCGAAGAGGCCGAAGGCATCATCGCCTCCGTCGCCGCCGCCCGTGGCGTGGACCTGTCCGGCGTCTCCATCGGCGCCATGATCGAGCTGCCGCGCGCCGCCATGACGGCCGAGGACCTCGCCGAGGAAGCGGACTTCTTCTCCTTCGGCACCAACGACCTGACGCAGACCGTGTGGGGCTTCTCGCGCGACGACGTCGAAGGCGTGTTCTTCCCGCAGTACATCGAGGCCGGCATCTTCGGCGTCTCCCCCTTCGAGTCCATCGACGTCCACGGCGTGGGCACCCTGGTCTCCGAAGGCGTGCGCCGTGCCCGCTCCACCAAGCCGAACATCAAGCTCGGCGTGTGTGGCGAGCACGGTGGCGACCCGCAGTCGATCCACTTCTTCCATGGCGTGGGCCTGGACTACGTGTCCTGCTCCCCGTTCCGCGTCCCCGTCGCCCGCCTCGAGGCTGGCCGCGCCGCGGTCGAGGATCACGTGGACATGACCGCCTGATCGCTGGTGGCACCGTTGCTTTGATGAGCGCGGTGCCGATCCGCGCGGTGCCGTCTTTCTGATCGGCGCTGACTGAGTGGCGAGGCCGTGGCCGGGAAACCGGTCGCGGCCTCGTTACGTTGTTGGTGCCGGTGGTGTTGCGGCCCCACGGGTGTTCCGGGCGCCGGAGGTCCCGGCCGCCCGCGAGGCTAGGCATCCTCACTTCGTTCGGTGCCGCGCCTCGAAGCCCGCCCGTGCCCTCCGGCACCCTCCACACCAGTGGGGCCTGGTGTGCTCGTGGGCGGCGGCCCTCCCGCGAGATCGCTACACGCGAGCTTCGCTCGGCGGGTCGGCTCGATGTCCGGCCAGGCCCTGCCGCCACCCACGGGTGCCGCGGCCTGGTCCTACCAACCGGCCGAAGCCCGCACCGCGGCCTGGCTCCTCTGTCGTCCGGCAATTTCGCATGCAATTCTCCTGAGTGTATTTCAAGTGTTGAAATCTAATCGTTGATATTCTGCGGTTTTTGAGCGTGCGTCGATTCGTGTCGTGGGGGAATTGCATGCGAAATTTGTTTGGGGCTGGGTTATGGCGCCGCCCACGGGTGCCGCGGCCTGGTCCTACCAACCGGCCGAAGCCCGCACCGCAGCCTGGCCCGTCTGTCATCCAGCAATTTCGCATGCAATTCTCCTGAGTGTATTTCAAGTGTTGAAATCTAATCGTTGATATTCTGCGGTTTTTGAGCGTGCGTCGATTCGTGTCGTGGGGGAATTGCATGCGAAATTTGTTTGGGGCTGGGTTGTATCGCCGCTCACCGGCGCCGCGGCCTGGTCCTACCAACCTGCCGAAGCCCGCACCGCGGCCGGGTCCCGTTATCCACGGGCACCGCGGCCTGGCCCACCGGTTCCTCCGGTGCCTTCCGCACTAGTAGGGCGTGCCGTGCTGTCGTGGCTAGCCCCAACTCTGCCTCGCAATCGGTACAAAATTCTCCCTGCTCAGCTTCTTGGTGGTGAGAACGGTATAGAACTCTCCCTGCATGCAGAAAAAGCGCCAAATCGAGCCATTTCGGGTGAGCTGGGAGAGTTTTGTACCGGATATGCGGCGAGGGTGGGTGTGCGGGGAGAGTTTTGTACCGGATATGCGGCGAGGACGGGTGTGCTGGGAGAGTTTTGTACCGGATATGCGGCGAGGGTGGGTGTGCGGGGAGAGTTTTGTACCGGATATGCGGCGAGGACGGGTGTGCAGGGAGAGTTTTGTACCGGAAGTGTGCCGCGCAGCTCGTGCTGGGAGAGTTTTGTACCCAAGGGGCCCGGCGTGGTTGTTGTTGGGCGAATAATGTCTTGCTCTGGCGTAGTGCTCGTGCCAGTTGCTGGGCTATAGCAGCGCCCTGGCACCGCTCATGGGCAGTGCGGCCGAGTCCTCCGTGTCCTGGCGTTCTCCGCGCCGGCGATGGGGGTTTTGCACTACACGAAGCCCTCTTACGGAGTGTCGCCGGCGTGTCGAACCCTCGTGTAGTGCAATTCCCCCCGATTGGTGGCGGCGCGGCCGTCCAAAAACAGCGGACGTACAGCAACGCCCCGCCCGGGCTCGGGCGGGGCATCACGACATCCAGCAATCAGGCGTTCTGCAGTGCTCCCTGCGCGGCGAACATGAGGATCACCATGATTGTGTTGTTGAGCGCGTGGAACAGCCACGAGTAGGCGACGTTCTTCCCGGACTTCACGTACACGAGCGTCAAAACGATGCTGAGCGGCAGGTAGGAGAAGAAGTCCTGCCACTGATGGCTGTGCATGTAGGCGAACAGTGCCGCTGAGATCGATGCGACGAGCCACGTGGGGGCGTACGCGCTGAGCTTGCCGATGAGGATGTGGCGGAAGAAAATCTCCTCAATCACGGGCACGCCAACGGTCACGAAGAAGGAGAACGCCAGGCCAAGGGTCCCGTCATACAGGGCGTTGATGACCTGCTGCTGGTTTTCGGCAACTGGCGGGTTGCCTCCGTAGAGCGCGAAACGGACGGAGGCCTGAACGATGACGACCAGGAGCCACAGGCCGAAGAGGAGCGCGATCTTGCGCACGGGGCGCGTGCGCAGGTAGGAAAATGCGGGAAAAAACTCGCGTGCGAAGAACGCGAGGACGAGGATCAACAAAACCGTGTCGATCGCCAGGTTGATGGCGGTCAGGTCCCACGACTCGGGGAAGATCCATGTCGGCACTCCCACCAGGAAGAACGCGGCGTAGGGGATCCCGAAGATCGCGATGCGCACCCACTCGGCACGCGTGGGGCGCTTGGGGGACGAGGCCGGGGCCGGCTCGCTCTCCACGGTGCCGTCGCGCAGGGGGAGGGGGGCCGCGGACGCGGGGCCCTGCGGGCTTGCGTCGGCCACGGGGGATGTTGGCGTCGCGCTCAAGGGCTGGGCATTCGGATCGGTTGTCATGGGTGGTTTCCTCTTCCTGTCGTCGATGGTGCTGCCCAATATTCTGACAGAGTTTGAAACAAAGTAATGAGCGCGCGTTGTTGTGAGTGTTGGTTGCCGCGCGTGTTTGTGGCGGGCGAAGGTTGCGGTTCGCCAAGGCCTGAGCTTCGGGTGATCGGCGCGCGAGTGATGGTAGTCGCGTGCGGGTGTTGGGTGTCTGTGTTTTCGTTGCAACCGCACTATTTTTATGGCATTGCGTCAGCAAGTGACAATCCTGGGCCCTTGGTCCCCGAATGGCGGCGTACATGCGCGCTAAACACCGTCACAGCATGATCACAATTTAGGACAACCTAAACGGACTACTTTCCACCTGGGCGAGATGTGGCTACGCTCAATGGTTAGGGATTCCATCATCCCGGCGTTACCTAATCGCCGGATCGTCAGGAGGCAAGGGGTGTCAGTGCTTCGCGCTCACGCAGGCAGTATTCGCGCTCACGCGCGCAGTGTTGGTCAGCGACTTAGTCGCGTTCTTATCGTGGCCGTGATGGCGGCCCTGGCCGTGGCGATGTTCGCCTCGCCCTCGCGCGCCGCTGATCAGACGTGGAGCGATGTGTCGACCACGATCAACGGCCTGATCGACGAAGGTGTGTCCACCTTCAAGGCGGGCGACGCCAAGGGCGGCAAGGACAAGATCAACGACGCCTACTACAAGCACTACGAGATCACCGGCATGGAGAAGCAGGTCATGGCCCGCATCTCCGGCTCGCGCGTCTCCCAGGTGGAGATGGAGTTCTCCCTCCTCAAGAAGGCCATGACTGACGCCGACAGTGCGGGCGTTGACAGTCACGCCACAACCCTCAAGCAGTACATGGTCGAGGACGGTGCCTCCCTGGACGGCGTGGCTCCGGGCTCGGCAGCCCAGGCCTCGTCGGACGATTACAGCCCCGGCGCGTGGGGTGAAGTCGCCAAGACCATCAACGGCATCCTTCAGGACGGCGCCAACGCCTACAAGGGCGGCGACGCCAAGGCCGGTAAGGACAAGGTCAACGAGGCCTACTACAAGCACTACGAGATCACCGGCATGGAGAAGCAGGTCATGAGCCGCATCTCCGGCTCGCGCGTCTCGCAGGTGGAGATGGAGTTCTCCCTCCTCAAGAAGGCCATGACCGATAATGACTCGGCCGCGGTCGACCAGCACCTCTCGACGCTGACGAACTACATCCGCGAGGACGCCAACAGCCTCGACGGTTACACCGGCAAGGCCGCCGACAAGACCACTGACAGCTCGGGCACCTCCCCGTGGATCGCCCAGTTCTTGCCCTCCCTCCTCGTGATCCTGCGTGAGGGCATGGAGGCGATCCTCGTCGTCGCCGCGGTCCTGGCCTACCTGGCCAAGGCCGGTCACAAGAACAAGGCACCCATCGTGTGGGGCGGCGTGGCGCTCGCCTTCGGCCTGTCGGTCGGCCTGGCCTTCCTCTTCAGCTACGTGACCTCCCTGGCGGGCGCGAACCAGGAGCTCCTCGAGGGCTTCGCCGCGCTCTTCGCGGTCGTCATGCTGATCTGGGTCTCCAACTGGATGATCAACAAGTCCTCCAACAAGGCCTGGGACGAGTACATCAAGAAGCAGACGGACGCCTCGCTGAGCAGCGGCTCCCTGCTGGGCCTCGCCTTCATCTCCTTCCTGGCGGTCCTGCGCGAGGGTGCCGAGACGATCCTGTTCTACGTCCCGATCGTCGCCGCCGCGGGCGACAAGGTCCACTATGTGTGGATCGGCCTGGCGGTCGGCCTCGTGGCCCTCGTCATCATCTACCTGCTCATCCAGTTCGCGGCGGTGCGCATCCCGCTGCGCCCCTTCTTCACCATTACCTCGCTGCTGATGGCCTTCATGGCCTTCACGTTCACGGGTTCTGGTATCGCGGAACTCCAGGAGGCGGACGTCGTGTCCCTGACGCCCATCTCCGGATTCCCCACCATTGACCTCTTGGGGATCTACCCCCGAGTGGAGAACCTGGCCGCGCAAGCCATCGTTCTCGCCATCATCGTCGGTCTCTACTTCTTCGGAAAAGCTCGCCTCGCCCGCGAGGCCGCCGCCCAGTCGCGGGCCGAGGAATGACATCAGTCGAGCGACACCGACTTTTCACCCAACCAACACGCACAGGAGATCATCACATGAAGCGTTCTCTGTTCCGCGTCGGCGCGGCCCTGGCCACGCTGGCCCTCGCAGGCACCCTGGCGGCCTGCTCCAACAACTCCTCCTCGTCCTCCAGCGAGAAGCCCGCGGGGCCGGCCTCGGCCTCGGCTGACTCGGGTGCCGCCGCCCCCGGTGAGGATGCTGGCTTCGAAGAGCAGCCCCTCGGTGACGACGTTCACGTTGGCCCGCTCGTCGTGGGTGGCGTCTACTTCCAGCCCGTCGAGATGGAGCCCGAGGTGGGCACCCCGGCCGCCGAGTCCTCGATGCACATTGAGGCCGATATCTCCGCCGCCGCTGACAACAAGCTCGGCTTCGGTGCGGGCGACTTCATCCCCGGCCTGACCGTCGACTACGCGATCAAGGACAAGTCCGGCGCGACCGTCCAGGAGGGCACGCTCATGCCGATGAACGCGTCCGACGGCCCGCACTACGGCCTGAACCTGCCCAAGCTCGACGCCGGCACCTACGACGTGACCTTCTCGATCAAGCCTCCCACGGGCTGGCTGCTGCACACCGATAAGACCACGGGTGTTGAGGGTCGCTTCTGGACCGAGCCGCTCGTCGCCGAGTTCCCGGATTGGCAGTGGGATCCCACGGCCGTCTCCTGGTGATTGACGCTCACGCTTTGCGGGGCCGAGGTCGTGGTTCCTGTGTGGGACTGCTGGCCTCGGCCCTCACCCCGTGAGGGGACTAGACTTGACGCCGGAGTCACCCGGCTTCGGTGAACCTTAATTTCAGGAGGAAAGCCAATGCTTCAGCAGATGAGCGAAGCAACCTTGACGTTGCTGTTGACGATGCTTGCTGTCGGTGCCGTCATCCGCTTTATGCCGGCCGCCGGGCACGGCCGTCGCGGTAAGAAGGCGCGGTCGGCGGCGGCGTGGGCCGGTATCGGCCTGGGTATGATCTCCTCCCTGGTCTTGACGGTGATCAACGTCGAAGCCCCCAAGGCCGTGAACCGTCAGACCGTCGGCCTGTTCACGCTCCCCGCCGCGGTTGTTCTCGCGCTGCTCTTCCTCGCGCTGGTCGCGCTGCGTTCGCGCCGCGTTCGCTCTCTCCTGCCCGGCAACGGTGACGACGAGGCCCGGGCGGCCTCGTCGATGGAGGCCGCGGTGAGCGGTGATACACTCCTGCGCATCGTCGGTGCCCTCTACATTGCGGCCGTCCTGTTCCGTGCCGTGCCCACCGCCATGAACCAGGCTGTCATGATGCTCTCGGGCGGCGTTGCAATCTACTCCAGCCAGGTTGTCCTCGCGGTCCTCGGGTACACGCTGGCCTGGCTGCTCGTCTGCTTCCTGGCGTGGGTGTCCTACCGCCTGTGCGCGTGGAATAACCGCGTGTGGCCGGCGGCCTTCATCATGGTCTCGCTGCTGGCCAACCACTCCCTGATGATTGTGCGCATCCTCAAGGCCAAGCGCTGGATCTCGATCCCCAAGGACGCGTGGAACACCATCTCCTGGTTCATTAACCACGAGGCCGTCTTCACGCTTGCCGCGGGCCTGGCCCTGTGCGCCGTCGTTGTTCTCACGTGGCTGGCCTCGCGCTCGATCCCGACCGTGGGGGCCAACCCCGCCGAGGGGCGCCTGGGCCGCGCGCGCTCGCGCCTCTACAAGTCCATGGCGGGCACCGCCGCCCTCGGTTACCTGTGCGGCGCGCTGCTCATCACCGTCGGCGTCGCCTACGGCAGCCAGGAGGTCGAGCTGTCCGCGCCCGAGTCGTTCAGCGTCGTCGACGACCAGGTGAGCGTCAACCTCGCCGACATTTCCGACGGCCACCTGCACCGCTACGAGTACACGACCTCGGGCGGCGTGAAGGTGCGCTTCATCGTCATCCAGAAGTCCGGCTCTTCCTTCGGCGTGGGCTTGGACGCGTGCGATATCTGCGGCCCCACCGGCTACTACGAGAAGGACGGCAAGGTCATCTGCAAGCTGTGTGAAGTGGCGATGAACATCGCGACCATCGGCTTTAAGGGCGGCTGCAACCCGATCCCCATCGACTACAAGGTCTCCAACGGCACGCTGACCGTGCCGATCTCGGCTCTCGAGGCCTCGGCCTCCATCTTCGCGAAGTAAGGGGTACGCGTGTTCTTCCGAATGCTGCGCGGCGCCCTGACGAGGCGCGGTAACCGCCACTTGATGATCGCCCTGACCGTGGCGCTGGGCGCCTGCGTTGCCACGTCCATGCTCTCCGTCATGTTCAACGTGGGTGACAAGGTCAACCAGGAACTCAAGTCCTACGGCGCCAACATCGTCGTGCGCCCCCAGGGCGCGGCCGTCCTCGACGACCTGTACTCCACAGGCGAGACCACCGAGTCCCGTTCCTACCTGCGTGAGGACGAGCTGGGCAACATCAAGACGATCTTCTGGACCTACAACATCCTCGACTTCGCGCCCCTGCTGAGCGTGTCCGCCACGGACGCGAGCGGCGAGCACGTGCCCACGACCGGCACCTGGTTCAGCCACCACCTCGAGCTGGCCACCGGCGAGAGCGTCGAAACCGGCCTCGACAAGCTGCGCGGCTGGTGGGGCATCGAGGGCTCGTGGCCCGCAGACGACGACGAGAGCGGCGCCCTCGTCGGCACCACCTACGCGGCCGCCCACGGCCTCGGCGTCGGCGACACCTTCACCCTCACCCGCGAGGGGATCACGCGCGAGTTCACCGTGCGCGGCATCCTCACCAGCGGCGACGACGCCGACCGCGGCGTGTACATCCAGCTGGCGCAAGCCCAAGAGCTCCTGCAGCGCGAGAACGTCGTCGGCAGCGTCGAGGTCTCCGCCCTGACCACGCCCGACAACGACCTCGCGCGCAAGGCCGCGAAGAACCCGAACTCGCTGAGCGTGTCCGAGAAGGAAACCTGGTACTGCACCGCCTACGTCTCCTCGATCGCCTACCAGATCGAGGAAGTCATGACGGACTCCGTGGCACGCCCGGTCCGCCAGGTTGCCGAGTCCGAAGGCACGATCCTGGAGAAGACCCAGCTGCTCATGGTCCTCGTGACCGTCCTGGCGCTCATCGCCTCGGCCCTGGCCATCGCGAACCTGGTCACCGCCGGCGTCATGGAGCGCTCCAGCGAAATCGGCCTCATGAAGGCCGTGGGCGCGAAAGATAAACAGATCATCTCGCTGTTCCTGACGGAGACGATCATCGTCGGCCTGGCCGGCGGGGTCCTCGGCTACGGAGGAGGCATTGTGCTCGCCCAAGCGATCGGCTACATGGTGTTCCGCTCCTCGATCGCGTTCGTGCCCGTCGTCGTCGGCCTCGTCGCCGTCCTCGTCATCCTCGTCGTCCTGGGAGCCTCCATCCCGGCGATCCGCTACCTGCTGCGACTCAACGCGGCTGAAGTCCTGCACGGAAGGTGATGCCCATGTCCAGACGAGCAATGTTCTGGCGGATGGTTATCTCCTCCATCCTGCGCCGACGCTCCCGCGTCCTCATCGCGGTCCTCGCCGTCGCCATCGGAGCGACCACGCTGTCCGGCCTCGTGACGATCGCGGTCGATGTGCCCGCGCAGATGGCCCGAGAAATCCGCTCCTACGGCGCCAACCTCGTCGTCACCCCCGCCGGGGACGTGCCCATGACCGACGAGGCCGTGGCCGCCGCGACCGCCCAGGTACCCGCGAGCGCTCTGGTCGGATCCGCGTCCTTTGACTACGAGACGGTCACGATTAACGACCAGCCGTACGTCGCTGGCGGCGCGGACCTGAATGCCGTGCACGCCATGAACCCGTATTGGTACGTGGACGGGGAATGGCCCGCTGCGACGGGTCAGATCCTCGTCGGTGAGCAGATCGCCTCGACGATCGACGTCAAGGCCGGTGACACGATCACGGTCAGTCAGCTGGACGCGAGCGCCTCGTCGAAGGCCGCCGCGCAGTCGGGGGCGCAGGCCTCGGCCCTCAAGGTCGATCCGCGTACCGTCACCCTGACCGTGTCCGGCATCCTCAAGACCGGCGGCAACGAAGACGGCTACGTGTACATGACCAGCCAGGACATGAGCGCCCTGACCGGGCAGGCCGACGCCGTGTCGCTCGCCGAGTATTCGATCGCCCTGGAGGGCGACCAGCTGAGCGCCATCGCCGACGCGATGAACGCCGCGAACCCCGACATTCACGCCCAGACCGTGCGCCGCCTCGCCCAGTCCGACACCGGCGTGCTGGCGATGCTGCGGTCCCTGCTCATCGTCATCACCGTCATCGTGCTCGCCCTGACCATGATCGGCGTGTCCACCACGATGATCGCCGTCGTCACCGAGCGACGCAACGAGATCGGCCTGCGCAAGGCCCTGGGCGCGACCGGGCGCTCCATCACCCGCGAGTTCATGGGTGAGGGCGTCATGCTCGGGTTCATCGGAGGCGTCCTGGGTGCCGGGGCGGGCTACGGCCTCGCCGTCCTCATCTCCACCTCCGTGTTCCACCGATCGATCTCGCTGCACCCCGTCATCCTCCTCGGCACGGTCGCCTGCTCGATCCTCATCGCCGTCCTCGCCTGTCTCCCGCCCGTGCGCCGCGCACTGGCCGTCGACCCCGCGCTCGTCCTGCGCGGAGAATGAGAGTCACCATGACCACCTCCACCGCCCCCCAGGCCTCGTCGGCCGCCACGGACGCGCTGCTCACCCTCGAGGGCGTCTCCAAGATCTACGGCGACCTGCACGCGCTCGACAACGTCTCCCTCGAGATCCCTCGCGGCCAGTGGGTTTCCATCGTCGGCCCCTCCGGCTCCGGCAAGACGACCCTCATGAACATCGTCGGCGCCATGGACACCGCCACCAAGGGCACCGTCATGCTCGACGGGCACGACATCTCCGACCTGACCGCCGACGAGCTCACCGAGGTGCGCTGCCGCACGATCGGCCTCGTGTTCCAGCAGTTCCACCTCATTGGCCACCTCACGGCCCTCGAGAACATCATGGTCGCCCAGTACTACCACTCGATGCCCGACGAGAAGGAAGCCCTCGAGGCCCTCGACCGCGTCGGCCTCGCCGACCGCGCCACCCACCTGCCCCGCCAGCTCTCCGGCGGCGAACAGCAGCGCGTGTGCGTGGCCCGCGCCCTCATCAACTACCCCAAGCTCGTCCTCGCCGACGAGCCCACGGGCAACCTGGATGAAACCAACGAGGAAATCGTCCTCGACCTGTTCAACCAGCTCCACCAGGAAGGCACGACCCTCATGGTCGTCACCCACGACGCGCTCGTCGCCGAGCAGGGCCAGCGCGAAATCCGACTCGACCACGGCAAGGTCGTGAAGGAAACGTGGCACGACCACGACTTCGAAGAACGCTCCTCCGGGCTGTCCGTCCCGCGCGACGGCGACGCCCGCAGCGGAAAGGACAAGGTGCGATGACCACGCCCACCACGCTCGATACCCGATCCCGCTGGGTGACCCCGGCCTCGTACGCGGTCCTCGGGGCCCTCGGCGCGACCATCCTGGCCGCGTGCGCGCCCTCCACCGGCCTCGACATGACCAAGCCCATGAGCGACGGCACCTGGACCGCCCAGTCCAACGCCGATGACCAGGGCTCCATCGGCACCATCACCATCACCGTCGAGGGCGGTCGCATCACCTCCACGTCCTACGAGACGACGCTCGCCGACGGCACCGACAAGGGCACCAACTACGGCAAGAACTCCGCGGGCGAGGTCTTCAACGAGGACTACTACAAGAAGGCCCAGGCCGCCGTCGCCTCCTACCAGGAGTACTCCGACAACCTCACCAAGGTCGGCGACCCCGCCAAGGTCGACGTCATCACCGGCGCCACCGTCGCCCACCAGCAGTTCGTGCAGGCCGCCATCCG
>JAHYYD010000169.1:3249-5053 GCA_019425105.1 Actinomycetota bacterium | reverse complement strand
TCCCGACCGAGCCCGTGCCCGGCGTCCCCGGCGCGTACTGGTGCGAGATGAACCGTAACTTCGTGCGCTTCCTGACGGACAACGACGAGGCCAAGCTCTTCGACGCGCTCGCCCGCCTGGCAGCGCGCGGCGAAGCCAACGTCGGCGAGGGCTCACGCTACGTGGGCTCCTTCCGCGCGTGCGGCCTAATCGTCCCCGTCTTCGAGCTGCCCGAGCGCGCCAGCGCCACCGACGTCGCGCCCGGCACGCAGGCCCTCGCCAAGGCCCTCGCCGAGGCCCTGACCGTCACCGAGCGTCTGGACGACAAGGAACGCCGCGCGCGCCAGGGCCTCGTGTCCCGCGCCGTGACGATCCGCTGAGCCTGAGTTTACCTATCGTTTAGATAGATTTGTCGCTCACATTACGAGCGGCGGAGCGCGCGTGCGCCCCGCCGCTCGTAGACTATTAGTCGTGAACTATCCCGCAGGATCAAGAGGTTCCCACCCGCAGCGCGTCGCCGCGGTCATCGCTGCCCACAACGTCGGCCGCGCCGTCGCGGCCACCGTGCGCGCGTGCCGCGCCATACCCAGCGTTGACCTCCTCATTGTCGTCGATGATGGGTCCACGGACGACACCGGGCGTGCCGCCCGAGCCGCGGGCGCCGTCGTCGTGCGTCACTCCGTCGAGCGCGGGCGCGCCTCGGCGATTGAAACCGGCGTGAAGGTCGCCGCCATGCGTGACCGCCCCGACGGCCCGCCCCGCCACATCCTGCTTCTTTCCCCCGATCTGGGGGAGTCCGCGGTCGAGGCCACCGCCCTCGTCGAGGCCGTGTTCGCCCGCCAGGCCGATATGGCGATCGCCGTCCCCGCGACCGGGCGCGAATACTCCGGCTATGGGCCGGGCATGGTGCGCCGCCTCATCCGCCGCAAGACCGGCTGGTACTGCCACTACCCCCTCAGCTATCAGCGCTGCCTGACGCGCGAGGCCATCGACGCCGCCATGCCGTTCGCGGGCCGCTACGCGCTCGAGGCCGCGATGACGATCAGCGTCCTGCGCGCGGGGCTGTCCGTCATGGAGGTCCCCTGCAACTTCACGCACTCGGGCGCGGACCGCTCGCTGGGCTCGCTCAATCGCCCGGCGCGCATGTTCGACGCGGTGCGAGCCACCGTCAGCCAGGTCTTCCACTCCGACGCTCGATCGAAGCGCCGAGCCGACCATGAGCAGGGGATCGGCGTGCCCTACCCGGCGCCTGCCTCGGCACGCGACGAGGCGGAGGCTGGCGACTCTCCCGCCTCGCGCCCCGCGGAGATGGTCGGGTGAAGGGCCCGGATCGATTAGCCGCCACGCGCCTGGTCGCGACCTGGTGGCTGCCCCCCGTCATCGCCTGCGCGATCGGCGCGCTCTACGTCTGCTACTCGGTGGCGCAGTGGCGCGCGCTCGCCGCCCCCTCGTGGGACCTGGGGATCTTCACCGAGGCCGTCCAGGCCTACTCGCGCTTCGAGGCGCCCATCGTTCCCATCAAAGGGCCCGGCTATAACCTGCTGGGCGACCATTTTCATCCGCTGTTGGCGCTGCTGGGCCCGATCTTTCGTCTTTTTCCTTCCGCGCTGACGCTCCTGGTCGTCCAGGACGCGTTGATCGCCGTGTCGGTGCTGCCGATTGCGCGCCTCGCGCAGCGCCTTCTCGGGCGTGGGGGCGCGCTCCTCGTGGGGCTCGCCTACGGGCTGGGGTGGGGGCTGCAGGGTGCGGTCGCCGCTCAGTTTCACGAGGTCTGCCTGGCCGTCCCGCTGCTGGCGTTCGGAGGCGTCGCTTTCGTGGAGCGACG
>JAHYYD010000169.1:0-3239 GCA_019425105.1 Actinomycetota bacterium | reverse complement strand
GGTGGGGCGCGTGCATGGCGTGGCTGGTGCCCCTCGTCCTTGTCAAGGAAGACCTGGGGCTGACGGTCTTTATGGCTGGCCTGGTGATCGCGTGGCGTCGCCGAGGCGAGGGACGGTCCGCGGTCCTCCGGGGCCTGGCTTACGCGCTGTTCGGTATCGTTGCGTTTGTGGTGACGGTGAAGGTGTTGCTGCCCGCTATGAATCCCGCGGGTACGTGGGCCTATTCTCTCGACGGGGCTGCAACCGGGGCGGGGACACCTACCGCTGGGACCACTACCGCGCGTGCAATTCCGTCCCTGTGGGACATCCTGACGACCCCCTCTGTCAAGCTTGCGACGCTCCTCGTTCTTCTCGCGGGGGCCGGCTTCGTGGGCAGCGCCTCGCCCTGGTTCGCGCTCGTGCTCCCGACGCTCGCGTGGCGCTTCGCGGGCTCCGTCGAGACCTACTACGTGTGGGACTCCTGGCACTACAACGCCGTGCTCGTCCCCATCGCGGCCTGCTCCCTGCTCGACGTCATCTCCCGGTGGCTCGCGCCGGAGCGCACCTCGCGGTCGGCGGCTGCGTCGGCGCTCGCGGAGGCGGTGGGAGAGGACGCGCTGCGTGACTTGCGCGCCGACCAGGGGGCTTCTGCTTCGCCGAGGCGGGGGTGGCGCGTTGTCGCGTGGGTGGTCGCGTGCGTGCCCGCTGTGTCGCTGGCGCTCACGGCCTCGTCGCTGCCCCTATGGCAGCTGCCCACTCTCACGGAGGACCCGCGCATGGCGGCCGCCCAAGGAGCGCTCGACGCGGTGCCCGAGGGGGTGAGTGTCGAGACGGACACGACTTTGCTCGCGCGCCTCGTGCCTGGGCGCGAGGTCTACTGGGTGGGCACGACGGGGAAGATGGATACCCCTCCGGAGTATGTCGTCATCGACGCGCGCTCCTACGCATGGGGCGATCAGCAGGTCGACGCTGAGTCATGGGGGAGCGCAGCCCACCCGGGTCACTCCTACGAGACCATCTACGCCAAGCAGGGCTTCCGCGTCGCGCGACGAACCTCGTAAGACGACAAGCGTCATGTGGCAGCGATGCTGACCGCGTGGTATGCACACCGTGTGGTCTGCTTATTGTTGCAACGTGGAGTCGTAGCGAGTTGCTCGCAAGCAGTGTGATGAAATGTTTTCGCCGGAGGGCGCGGTTCACTCAATTCGGCTGGATCCGGCAATGAGCCATGGTGAAATTCGCGCTGAGTGAGGATGGTGTGCGTATGGCACCACGGTGGCCCGTTTGTCGCATATGATTGACCAGTCTGAAAGCAGGAGAAAAACATGTCCTCTCTCGTGTCCCATCGCGCTCGCGCAGCCACCGCTTCCCTGCTGCTTGCTTCCGTCGCCCTGTCCGGTTGCAGCATCTTGGGTGGTGCGCGAAATTCCAGCGATATTTCGAAGTTGCCCAACATTCCCGAGGGGCAAAAGCAGCAGCTGGTCAGCCAGATGCAGTCTGCGTCTGGCTCGGAGAAGCAGGAGATCGCCGCGAAGGCGACGGCCCTGAGCAAGATGGTGGGAACGGAGCTGGTCGCGGTGGATCCCCCGTCGATCATCGACCAGACCTTCAAGTTGGATCCCAAGGGTAAGACCGTGGTGAACAAGGACGACAAGATCTACCTGATGATGTCGGCCACCGATTACTGGCGTCTGGGCCAGGACACCTACGACCTGTGCGTGGAGCAGGACTGCGAGTACTACTCGTCGTGGACGGTAGACGTGGAGGGCTCGGGCGCTGACCTGACGTACGTGTGGACCCTGAAGGTCGATGGTGACGATCAGCCTAAGGAGCCGCTGGTCCGCCGCTTCAAGGTCGGTAAGTAAGCGGCCCTGCGCATCGACATACTCTCTTCTTTTCTCATCAACCATTTAGGAGTCAACAATGGCCGGAAATGCAGACGTCAGTTACGACGACGACCAGCAGCAAGCAGTCGCCCCGAAAGTGACCGAAACCTGGGACGCCATGACCGGTTCCCGAAAGAGAACATCTGCACTCGGGGCTGCACAGCAGAACGTCTTCTGGGGGGCGTGAGCGGGGGCCGTCTGCCGTGCAACGAGAGTCTACGGCAATGTTCGACAAAGTCTCACAGCTCCTTGAACTCGAATCGCAGTCTTTGAAGGATTTTGAGGCGAAGATGCATGAGGCGATGACTCGCTTCACGGGTACGGAATACGAAAACCAACTCAAGTTCAAGTCTGTGAAGGCTGATGAGCAGGTACAGGCAATACGGGCCGAGCACCAAACGCAGTTCAGCGCTTTGCTTCATTCGATTCTCTCACCGATTGAAGATATGACTTCTCGTGCGGACGGCTCATCCGAGCCACTGATTGGGCCGTCTGCGCTAGACAGCAGCAATACAGGAGCCACGTCAAACACTGCGCCCGCCACCCAAGGTGCGCAGCCCGAAGTCTGAGCAAATGTGTAGCTAAGCGAAAGGATTTTCATTATGGTTGCATCACCTCACTATGAACGCCTTAAGGTCTTTATGGAAGCGGCACGGGCCAATAAGGATCTTGATGCATGGGACAAGGATCACGACAAGGCTTTGAAGGGTATTAGCGATGCGATTGATCATCTGCGCGTGTATCGGAACAACCACGGTTTTACGGGTGCGACTGGTGACGCAATGAACCAGTGGGTTGACGCTTCGATTCGTCGAATCGAGTGGTACAGAGAAAAGTACGCATACAGTTACAAGGGATACGAGACCGGTCGTCAACTTATGGCCACGGCACTGAGCGAAGCGGAGAAGCTCTCGCCGGACCTCCTCGATGCGAACACGGCGGCCATGCGCGATGACCTGCTCGTGTCGGTTCCCTCCAGCGAGCCCGGTACGGGCATCCGCTTCATGGGCAAGCTCTACACGACTGGTGCCGCCTACGTCGCCGCCGTCGAAGAGCAGGCGAACGAGCAGCGCGAGGCCGCGGCGAAGCGCATCATCGAGATGATGAATCATACTACCGAGGCTGTCAGTACCGGTATCCGCATCACGGGCACACCGCCAGACCCGGACAAAGGTTTAGTGGATCCTGAAAAAGGAAAGACTGACAACAGTCGCGGTGGTGGTGGCACCAGCGGTGGCGGCACCAGCGGTGGTGGTGCTGGCGGTGGCGACTGGGGATACGGTAAGGGTGATGACTTTGGTCGCGCCGCGGATCGTAGCCCTTCTTCTCCCAACTACCCCGGTGGTTTCGACCAGCCGTGGTGGAGTGAGGCCG
>JAHYYD010000168.1 GCA_019425105.1 Actinomycetota bacterium | reverse complement strand
ACCACGTCGTCGGCAAGGGCATGTTCCGCGCGCTGCGCACCCGCTACCCCGAGGCGAACATCGTGGCCGTCGACTACGACCCGGGTGCCTCCGAAGTCAACCAGCTCAACCGCATCAAGCTCATGCTGGCGACTGCCCTGCAGGACCCGGAGGCGCGCGACGGCGACGTGTTGCAGCTGGTCGACGTCGAAGAGCCGACGTCGTGCGGCGGATCCGGCTCCGTCATGCTCGGCATGCCGACCATCCCGACGAGGCGCGCCGCCTTCCGCTGAGCGTTTCGCCTCGCCGTGCACGAGGCCTGGGCTGGGTTCCCGGGCCTCGTCGCGCTATCCGGGGCACCGTGCGCGCTGCGGGCGCTGCGGGCTGTGCGAGCCGTGCGTGGCGTGCGTGCCCCGGTCGTCGCGGCGCATTGCGAGGCCGGCGGCCTACACCGCCAGGCTTCCGTGCGCGATCTCAAAGCCCGCCGACGCCCAGCCCGTGCTGTACGACAGACGCACCGAGACCTCGCGCACGCCCGAGGACGGCCAGGGCACCTCAAGGAAGCCCGTCTCACCCGGCGCGACATCCAGGGACGCCGAATACTCCCACGTTTCGTGGCCCTCCTCGACCACGCGGCACAGGAACTCCAAGTCCGACGTGGACGTGAACGTCATGTGGTTGCGTACCGTCACCCCCGAATAGGAAGGAGCCACGGTCACCGGCGCGTAGTGCAACTCCTCGCCTCGCACCTTGCGCAGGTTCGGGAAACGCGCCTGGGAGTACTCCGGGCGCGTCGGGTCGAGAGCGTGGGCTGCGCGGAGCTCGTCTTCCTCGTCCCCGATCGCCCAGGCGATGACGCTCGGGTGCGCGCGATCGCGGCGGAGCGCGGCCTCGATGGCCTCGTCGCGTGCCACCCCCGGGCCGTACAGGTTTGACGCGCAGTCGATGACGTACAGGCCGTACTCGTCGGCCAGATCCAGGAAACGGGCGTGCCCGGGCGCGTCGGCGATCACGACCGTGTTGACGCCGTGGCGCTTGCACCACACGATGTCGTCGAGCATGTCCGGGATGTTGACGGCCATGCCCGTGCGCCCGTTGCACTCGTTGCGGGTCACTCCCCGCAGGGCCAGCGCCTTGCCCGCCAGGCTCACCCCCTGGGAGGTCGCCTCAACGTCGCGGAAGCCGAGGTCAAGGGAGACCGTGTCCTTGACCCCCTCCTCGTCGCGCAGCGTCACGATCAGCCGGTACAGCGCCGGTTCCTCCGCGCTCCACGGGATCACGTCCAAACCCCGCACGTCGAAAACCTCATCCGGAGAAGCGACCGCAGACCACAGCCTCTCCTGATCGGTCTCGTTCACGAGCGCGGCGTGAACCTCGACACCGCCCGTCGTTTCAACCCGCAGCGTCAGCGCGCCCGCACGACCATCGTGGGACGCCACCGGCACCACGTCCACGATGTGCGCCGGAGGCCTGGCCTCCAACGACACCTCGCGGAACAAACCGTGGCAGCACACCGGCGAATCCATCAGCAACACGACGAGCGTATGCGAGTGAATGGGCTGCAACGCGCCGGTCACGTCGAAGGCCGCAGGAATGAAACCGTCCGCACAGAAACCAACGAACGTTCCATCAACCCACGCGTAGAGGGGGCCGGAGAACCCGCCGAAAGTCAGCGTCATCATCCAGCCGCGATCAACCGCCTCCTTCAATGGGGCGTCGAAGATGAACTCGCGGCGCAGAATCGAGGCGTGCGCCAGGTCGGAGGGCTCGTCGTCGCCGACACGGGAGGCGTCCTCCTCGTGGGCCTGACCCTCACCGCGCATCCACGAGCCGTCCAGCTCGAGGATGCCGGGCACAGACGTCGCGCCGAAATTCTGATGAGTGGGAGCACGATGAATCAGCTCCGAAGCGGTGCCAGTGGCACCGGTAACCTGCCAGGTGCTCGACAGCATCTGAAGTGGCCTGCGCGACCTCCACGTCGAGTGCACCGTCAGGCGGTTCACCGACGCCCCCGGGTCCCGCAGCCACGTGACGTCTGGTTCCGGGATGTGCTTCATGTAATAAAAGTACCATTTAATATTTAGTCATGAAACGGCAATTTTTCTGAAATGCAGGTAAATGTGCCTTGACATGCGCAATAAGTGTGGGTGGCAAACGGGACGTGGACCACATTGTGGGATTTTTGTTCCAGCGCGTGGGCAAAAAGCGCCGTGCCGTGGGGGTGGTGTGCGGATGGGAACCCCGGCCTCGTGCCGTCGGCGTGCGCATAAGGCACCCCGGCCTCGTCCCTGAGAAAAGGAACGAGGCCGGGGCTGATGCGCGGCGCGAGGCCGTACCCCGCGCAGACGTCGCGCTTACTTCGAGGCCGACTCGCGATCCGCGTCGCGCGTGATCTTACGGGCGAAGCCGTAGAGCAGCCACGTCGCACCCGCGAAGAACACGATGCCCAGCACGTTCGCGACCGGGGTGAAGCCGTCGCCGATGAACGGCAACGCCAGCGGGGATTCCGACCCCGTCGCGCCCGCGATGCCCGCGTAGACAACGCCGAACAGGGACTCGCCCACGATCAGGCCCGTCGCGGCCAGCGTGCCGAAACGCTTCGCGCGCTCCGCGTCCGCCTGCTTGGAAGCCCACCTGTTGTACAGGAAGCCAATCAGGCCGCCAAGCGGGATCAGGATCGTGAGGGAAACAGGCAGGTAAATGCCCATGCCGACCGCGAGCGGGGGCAGGGCCAGCTTGCCCTTCGAGGCGGGGCGCAGGACCTCGTCAATGATGATGACGACAACGCCGATCGCCGCGCCAATACCCAGGAGCTTCCAGTCGATGCCGCCGCCGAGCACGCCCTTCGCGAGCGAGGAAATCAGCGAGGCCTGCGGGGCCGCCAGCGCATCCGGGCCGGCGCCCGGCGCACCCTGGAAACCGAAGGAGTTCTGCATGAGCTCCAGGACCGGAGGAATGATCAGCGAACCGAAGACAACGCCGATAACCAGGGCAACCTGCTGCTTCCACGGGGTCGCGCCCACCAGCTGGCCGGTCTTGAGGTCCTGCAGGTTATCGTTCGCGATCGTCGCAATGCAGAACACGATCGCGGCCGTGAACAGCGTGTAGGCGATGAGCGCCGTGTTCTCCTCCGTCGTCGAACCGCGGCCGTGCACCGCCAGGATGACGACCGCCGTGATGACGACGACCAGCAGGCCCACGCCCGACACGGGCGAGTTCGACGAGCCGATGAGGCCCGCCATGTAACCGCACACCGCCGCGACCAGCAGGCCGGCGAGCAGGATGAAGAGAACCGACACGGCAATCAGAACCGCCGTGTTGTGCTCGATCTGCGTGCCGCGCATGAACCACCACAGCAGGCCCGCGATCGGAACCATTGCCACGAAAATGGAGACGATAACCCACTTGCCGGGGATGTCCTGCTCGGTGCGGTCGATCTGCACGCCGTTCTCCTTGGTGCTGCGAGAGGCGCGCAGCGACTCCGACATGCCGCGGACAATCGGGCCCATGATCTTGATGAGCGTCCAGATGGCTGCGACCGCCATGACGCCCGCGCCGATGAAGCGCACGTCCGTCTTGAAGACCGTCGACAGGGCCTCAGTCAGGTCCTTCGCGCCGTCCAGCTGGCCGTTCGCGTACAGGGGCAGCAGGACGCCGTAGGAAATCACCATGCCGATGAGCATCGCGACGCCCACCGTCATGCCGACCAGGTGGCCCACGCCGATCAGGGCGAGGGACAGGGAGGTCGAGAGCATCGTGCCCGTCGAACCGATCTTGAAGGCGGTGCCGACCTCGGAGGCCGTCACCTTCAGGTAGCCGAACAGGGCCATCGCCGCCGAGGCCAGAGCGCCCCAGGTGATCGCGAGCAGGCCGCGCTTGTTGTCCTCGCCGGAATCCGTCGAATCGCCGACCTTGAGGATCTCCGCGCCCGCCACGCCCTCGGGGTACGGCAGGTCCGAACCCGTCACGAGCGCGCGACGCAGAGGAATCGAGTACATGACGCCCAGCGCACCGCCGACCGCGCACACGAACATGGTCTCCCAGTACGGGAAACCGCTCCACCATCCGACGATCACGAGGCCGGGAAGAACGAAGATGACAGCCGACAGCGTGCCCGCCGCCGACGCGATCGTCTGAACGATGTTGTTCTCCTGGACCGTGTGATCGCCCCAGAAGCGCAGAACCGCCATCGAAATGACGGCCGCCGGAATCGACGTTGCGAACGTCAAGCCGACCTTCAGACCCAGATACACGTTCGCGGCCGTGAACAGCAGTGTAATAATGCCGCCGATGATGATGCCGCGCAGGGTCAGTTCTTTGAGCGACGTTTGCTTCGTCGCAGTTGGCGCAGACACGAAAAATCCTTTCGCTGCGTTGAGTAGATACCCTGCAAGAGTAGAGCATGTATGCGCTGCCGTGAATGGTATGCGGTCGCTTAATCTCGTTTTCAACTGTTCTAAATGGGGAGGTGGTGGTTGCTTTGTGTGTTGTCGTGTGATCTTGCGGGGTTGTGTGGCCCTGCTCCCAGCCTGCCCGGTCGATTTGCGTTGCCCGGGGTGTTCTGTAGTAGAGTATCCGGGTAAGGTAGCGTGTCCGAGCGGCCGAAGGTGCAGCACTCGAAATGCTGTGTGGTGTCACAGCCACCCTGGGTTCAAATCCCAGCGCTACCGCCACTGCCGCCCGGCCCCATTGGGGCCGGGCGGTTTTGTTATACCTGGATGGTGTGGGCGCGTGCGCGTGTGTGCGTGCTGCGGGATGTTGCTGGTGGCCCCGCGGGTGTTTCGGGCGCCGTCGGGCCCGGCCGCCCGCGAGGCTAGGCGGCCTCACTTCGTTCGGCGCCGCGCCTCGAAGCCCGCCCGTGCCCTCCGGACCCTCCGGCGCCCGCCACACCAGTGGGGCTTTGTCGCTGTGAGTGACCCAGGCCCTGCCGCCGCCCACGGGCACCGCAGCCTGGCCCTGTGGTGTCCTCCGGCGCCCTCCACACCGGCGGCACCTGGTCGCTGATCGGTGGCTCGGTGCGTTGTCTCCTCGTTGTCCGGCCGGGCCCTGCCGCTGCCCACGGAGTAGTGTCCCGCATAGTGGTGTAACCGTGTGGTGGTCGGCCCGTTTGATATGGG
>JAHYYD010000167.1 GCA_019425105.1 Actinomycetota bacterium | reverse complement strand
CTCGGACGCAGCGGCGACACCGCCATCGTCGAACTGCGCGACCACGGGCCCGGCATCGACGAAACCGACCGCGGACGCGTCTTCGAACGCTTCTACCGTGCCGACAGCTCACGCAACCGCAAATCCGGCGGATCCGGCCTCGGCCTCGCCATCGTCTCGGGCATCCTCGCAGCCCACAGGGGAAACGCGTCACTCACCAAGACGAAAGGCGGCGGACTCACCGTCCGCATCGAACTCCCCACGACGTGAACGACATAACGAGCAGAACTCACACCGCCGAGTTTTCCGCTCAATTTTCGCGTTTTCCAGCACGACAGTTCATGCGAAACGATCGGGATTTCCCCCGATTTTTTGCCAACGAACGTGACCTGCGCTCAAAAGCGCACTAGCATGGCTCAGGTATTCCTCAACAAGGAGAGTGGCCCATGGGTGCTCAAGCACCTCAGTGGCTGCTGACGTCTTTCGTTGACGCCATGCAGCAAATCGGCGCAACCGCGAGCCAGTCGGACCTCGAACACGAGGGCATCGACCTCGCACAGCGCTGGAGCGCGCCGGAACGCCAGATGCACAATCTGCGTCGGCTCATGAACACGCTCACCCACATCGATGAAATTTCCTCGTCCGCGCACGATCCCGACATCCTGCGCGTCGCCGCGTGGTACCACGGAGCCTTCCTCAACAAGGCCCTCGAGATCAAACTCGGGGGTTTCCAGGCGAACTTCGCGTCCACCCGCTGCATCGATCACGCGCACAACCGCCTCACCAATCTCGGCGTGCCCGAGGAGGTCGTCGTCCGCGTCGACGAACTCATCGCCTTCCTGACGCGTCACCGCGCGCCACGCACCGATTTTGACGCGCAGGTACTCGTCGACGCCGACCTGGCCTGCCTGTCGTGCAGCCCCCAGGACTACAAGAAGCTGCGGTGCTCACTGCGCGCCGAACTCAGTGAACTCGACGACCTGCAATTCGTCAAAGCACGCATGGCGCTCGTCAAGAAGCTCCTCAGCTACGAGACGATCTACCAATCCCCTCTCGGCTCCACCTGGGAAGACACCGCCCGCGCGAACCTCGAGGTCGAACTGACCCGGCTCGAACGCGAGAAAGCCCAACTGTGCCAGGCCGCCCAGACCGAGGACACGGACGACAGCGACGACGCGGATGACACCGACGAGGTCGTGGAAGACTCCACGACCACGACCGGCACCCTGATCATCAAGCGGCGCTCAATCAAGAAGCGCGTGCCCGTCGCCACCCCGGACGACGAGGCCACATCAACCGGTGTTCTGCCTCGCAAGATCGAGGAAAACACGGATTCCGACGAGGACGTGGAGACCACCTCCTCCCTCGAATCGGCCGTCGAATCCCTGGACCTTCCGACCGCCGACTGACGAGGCCGCGGGCTGGTCGTACTTGCTCAGGTCGTCTGACGCGTCGACCAATGGAGCCGCCCTCCCCACACGGGGGGCGGCTCCACTACTTTGCTCTGCACATTCAGGCTGCTCGGTGCGCCCATGGGCGGCGGCCCAGGCCTCGCACCCAGCCACCACACACGTCATTCCTGCACCCACCCCCAATTCCGCATGCAATTCCCCCACGACTATTTCAAACCTTGAATTCACAACGTTGGAATTGCAACGTTTCCAGACTTTGTTGAAACTTCACCGAATCGAATTGCATGCGACTTTCCGGAGGGCAGGCCCCGCCGCCGCCCACCGGCACCGTGACCAGGCCTCGCACCCAGCCATCACGCACGTCATTCCTGCACCCACCCCCAATTCCGCATGCAATTCCCCCACGACTATTTCAAACCTTGAATTCACAACGTTGGAATTGCAACGTTTCCAGACTTTGTTGAAACTTCACCGAATCGAATTGCATGCGACTTTTCGGAGGGTAGGCCCCGCCACCGCCCACGGGTGCCGCAGCCAAGCCCTCGGCAACTTAGCCGTCATCGGCACAGGCATACCTCGGGGTTATCCACAGGCACTTTTCCTATCAGACAGTTATCCACAGGGCTCTGATTCTGCCTGGATCACGCGCTGTCACGCGCGTAGCGTCGATGTTGACGGACCCACCCGGGGTCCCACAAAGGAGTGACATCATGACCGCATACGCCGTCGACGCCGAACAGATTTCCGCCGCAGCCGCCCAGGCTTGCGCAACCGCATCCACCATCCGCACCGAGGTCGATACGATGATGGCCCAACTCTTAGCGCTGCAGGACTCATGGACCGGCGGCGCTCAGGTGAACTTCCAAGCATCCATCACGCAGTGGCAAGCCGTCCAAGCGCAGACACACGACGCCCTCGACGGCATCTCCACGCAACTACAGGCAGCCGCCGCCACCTACTCCGATGCGGAGGCACACTCCGCCGCCCTCTTCGCCGGAGCCTAAGCCGCCCGCTCGGGGCAGCAATTCCGGCCAAGGCTCCTACGCCTCGTGCCAATGCCTCGGGCTGGTAGACAGACGCCTGGGGGCGGGACCCTCACAGGCCCCGCCCCCAGGCGGATCAGCTTAACGCTGAGCGGCTCAGTACATGCCGCCCATGCCAGCAGCTGCATCGTCGCCACCGGCGGCCGGGGGCTCCGGCTTGTCGGCAACAACGGCCTCGGTCGTCAGGAACATGCCCGCGATCGACGCAGCGTTCTGCAGCGCGGAACGGGTGACCTTGACCGGGTCGGAGATGCCGGCGGCCATGAGGTCGGTGTACTCGCCGGTCGCGGCGTTCAGGCCGTGGCCGGGCTCCATGTTGGCAACGCGATCAGCGACCACGCCGCCCTCGACGCCCGCGTTCTCAGCGATCTGCTTGAGCGGAGCGGAGACGGACAGGCGCACGATGTTCACGCCGGTCGCCTCGTCGCCGGTGAGAGCGTCGAGCTTGGGCAGCGCCACGGCGGCGGCCTGGATCAGGGCGACGCCGCCGCCGGCGACCAGGCCCTCTTCGGAAGCCGCGCGAGCGTTACGAACGGCGTCCTCGATGCGGTGCTTGCGCTCCTTGAGCTCAACCTCGGTGGCCGCGCCGGACTTGATGACGGCGACGCCGCCAGCCAGCTTGGCGAGGCGCTCCTGCAGCTTCTCGCGGTCGTAGTCAGAGTCGGTGTTCTCGATCTCCTGGCGAATCTGGCGCACGCGGGCATCCAGCATGTCCTTGTCGCCAGCGCCCTCGACGATGGTGGTCTCATCCTTGGAGACGACGATCTTGCGGGCACGGCCCAGCAGCTCGAGGTCAGCGTTCTCGAGGGAGAGGCCGACGGTCTCGGAGATGACCTGGCCGCCCGTCAGGATGGCCATGTCCTGCAGCATCGCCTTGCGGCGCTCGCCGAAGCCGGGGGCCTTGACGGCCACGGACTTGAAGGTGCCGCGGATCTTGTTGACGACCAGCGTGGCGAGGGCTTCACCCTCGACGTCCTCGGCGATGATCGCGAGGGGCTTGCCGGTCTGCATGACCTTCTCCAGGACGGGGACGATGTCCTTGACGTTGGAGATCTTGGAGTCCATGAGGAGGACGTAGGCGTCCTCGAGGACGGCTTCCTGACGCTCCTGATCGGTCACGAAGTAGGCCGACAGGTAGCCCTTGTCGAAGCGCATACCCTCGGTGGTCTCCAGGGTGGTGTCGAAGGAGTTGGTCTCCTCGACGGTGACGACGCCCTCGGCGCCGACCTTCTCGAAGGCCTCGGCAATGAGCTTGCCGATGGCGGGATCGTTGGCGGAGATGGAGGCCGTGGCAGCGATCTGCTCGGTGGTCTCGACGGGCTTGGCGTCGGCGTGCAGCTGGGCGACGATGGCCTCGACGGCCTGGTCGATGCCGCGCTTGAGGGCGATCGGGTTGGAGCCGGCGGCAACGTTACGCAGGCCCTCGTGGACCAGCGCCTGGGCCAGAACGGTCGCGGTGGTGGTGCCGTCACCCGCGACATCGTCGGTCTTCTTGGCAACTTCCTTCACCAGCTCGGCGCCGATGCGCTCGAACGGATCGTCCAGGTCGATTTCCTTGGCGACGGAAACGCCATCCTTGGTGATCGTGGGGGCGCCCCACTTCTTGTCGAGCACGACGTTGCGACCCTTGGGGCCGAGCGTCACCTTGACGGTGTCGGCCAGCAGGTTGAGGCCGTTCTCCATGCCGCGACGGGCATCCTCATCAAACTTGATGATCTTGCTCATTGAAAATATGTCCTTCCGCGATGCGGATCGGGTCCGATGCCCGCGACGGACGGCCGCTTGTGTGAGGCGACCTCATCGAACCGGTGGTCTTATCACTCTCCATGTCGGAGTGCTAACTATGATTTTGGCACTCACTACCCCAGAGTGCAAGGCGAGGTTGCGGAGCTTGAGTCGGATGCGCTCAGGGCGTAACGCGCGACAATGAGGCCGAGGGTAAGCATGCATAACACTCCCCATCAGGGCGCGATCGAGGCATCAGACTGAGGCGACACTTGGCCCTCTCTACGTCCGTTCACGAGGTCTCACACAGACCGCGCGCAGGACGATATGGACGAAGCGACGACACGCCATCGAGCCCCATCCCCATCGAATACGTGGAAGTTCGTCGAAGCCGATGCGCGGAGCACGGATCTGCTACCCAAGAGTTCCACGTCTCATGCGCGACGACCATCGACGAATTTCCTCCAGGTGCGTGAGGAACCGGAATTCATCCTGCACGACCTCGCTGGACCATACCCGGTACAAAACTCTCCCAGCACACACCCCCGACGGGCCCACCCGGTACAAAACTCTCCCAGCACGCCTGGCTCGGCGGCCCACCCGGTACAAAACTCTCCCAGCACGACCGGCTCGACCGCCCACCCGGTACAAAACTCTCCCAGCAAGCGGCCTTGGCAGGCCCACCCGGTACAAAACTCTCCCAGCGAGCCCCAAAATGCCGATTTCGGGCCATTTTTCGCATGCAGGGAGAACTTTTTACCGCTTCCGCCACCAACACGATGAGCAGGGAGAAAAAAGTCACGCACCAACACCCCAGCTCACCCCAGTAACGCACCCCTCCCCAAATTTCGCATGCAATTCGATTGCCTGAACTTTCAATAACCTCTAGAAACGTTGCAATTCCAACGATATGAATTCAAAGTTTGAAATATTCAAAAGGGA